>NZ_JBQKLA010000013.1:0-62385 GCF_052116465.1 Collinsella sp. Sow4_D11
GAGCCCGGCGCCGCGAAGCGCCCTGGCCCTCTCCACCATTCTCCTACTGTATGCCATGCGGACTCCGTTCCGGACCTCAACGGTCCAACTTTTTGTCCGCAGTCCCGCGCCGATTCTGGGACGCACTTTCCGAAACCCTGCCCATCCGGAAAGCCCGTCCCACGCTCAATACATCCAGCGGACGCATTGAGCGTGTCGTCCAGGACGGCCTCGTCATCGGGGTGATGGAAAATGTCGCCCCACACGCTTGCCACGGTTGCACCCGCGAGTGTCAAGAAAAAAGCCTCGAGGATTTCGAGGCTTTCGCTTCTGTATTATTTCGCACGCGCGGCAGCGATAGACCTACTCGCCCAGCACGGCCTTCTTGGCGGCTGCCGCCATGTTGTCCAGATCTTCCTTGGTCGGATGGTCCTTCGCGGCAACCCAGTTGTCGAGCAGCATCTTAGCGCGGGCGTTGTCGGGATCTTGCTCGAGCATGGCCTCGTAGCGCTGCTTGACCGCAGGGCCCATCTTGCCCTGGCACATCGCCCAACCTACAAGCTCGGCATCATTGGCCAAATTGGAGGTCACGCGATCGATAATCTGCTGATAATAGCTCTGGTCGGCGCCAAAACCGCAGGTGCCAAACAAAAAGACGCGCTTGCGGTGCAAGGTGGAGAGCAACGCCGCGACCGAAGGCGTGCACGCGCCCTTGTCACACCAAAAACCGACGAGCACCGTGTCGGCCGCGCAGGCGCCCTGCGCCTCGAGCGCAACCTGATCTGCATCCGCATCGTCGCTCAACGCCGCGGCATGGACAAACTCAACACCCGCAGCCTGCAGAGCGCGCTTGATCGCGCCCGAAACCATCCTGGTATTACCGCTCTTGCTGTTAACCACCAAAGAGCACGTCATAGTCACGTTGCCTCGTTTCCCCCAAAACTAAAGCCACTAATGCAATTTATTAGATGAATATCTTAGTACCAACGTGACAGATGTAAACCACCTGCTGCTAATCGGTGGCCCCTACTGGGCAAACTGGCTGCGGTAAAGATCGGCATAGAAGCCGTCTGCCGCCAGCAGCTCGTCGTGTGTGCCGCGCTCGATAATCTCGCCGTCGCGCATCACCAAAATGCAGTCGGCGTTGCGAATGGTGCTCAGGCGGTGCGCCACCACAAAGCTTGTGCGACCGGCCATGAGCTCGTCGAATGCCGCCTGCACCTGCAGCTCGGTGCGGGTATCGATGCTCGAGGTCGCCTCGTCCAGCAGCAAAATCGCCGGGTCGGTGAGCATGACGCGAGCGATGCACAGCAGCTGTTTTTGACCCTGGCTAAACGTGCCGCCGTCCTCGCCAATCACCGTGTCGTAGCCCTGCGGCAGCTGCACGATAAACTTGTGCGCATGCGCGCGCTTGGCAGCTTCGATAACCTGCTCGCGCGTGGCATCGGGACAGCCGTAGGCGATGTTATCTGCCACCGTGCCCTCGAACAGCCATGTATCCTGCAACACCATGCCAAAGGCACGGCGCAGGCTTGCGCGCGTGTATTCACGCGAGGAACGGCCATCGACCGCAATGCGGCCGGCATCGATATCATAAAAACGCAGCAGCAAATTGATGAGCGTTGTCTTGCCACAGCCCGTAGGGCCGACCAGGGCAAAGCGCATGCCGGGCTTGGCCTCGATGCAGATATCCTGCAGCAGCTTGCGGTCGGACACGTAGCTAAAGTCCACATGCTCAAAGGCGACCTCGCCCTGCGGTGCGGCAAGCTCTGTAGCGTCCGACGCGTCGGGCTCCTGCTCGCGCGCATCGAGCAGCGCAAACATGCGGCGCGCCGAGGCATACGCCGCCTGGATCTGCGTAATAACGTTGGTGACCTCGTTGAACGGCTTGGTGTACTGGTTAGCATAGGACAGAAAGATCTGCACGCCGCCCACCGTAAGCGCCGCGGGCACGCCCGTGATCACGCCCACGCAGCCGATCACAGCGACCACGGCATAGATGATGTTATTGATAAAGCGCGTGCCGGGGTTGGAGAGCGAACCCATAAACTGCGCGCGCTCGCCCGCGGTGTAGAGCTCGGCATTGAGGGCATCGAAGCTCGCTTGCGCGTTGGAGCCATAGGCAAAGGCGTCGACAAGCTTCTGCTCGCCCACGTACTCCTCGATATGGCCACCGAGCTGGCCTTGGATGCGCTGCTGTGCCGTAAAGCTTTTGTTGGAGAGCTTGGCAATAGCACCGGCTGCAAAAATGGAAAGCGGCGTGACGAGCACCACCACGAGCGTCATGGTCAGGTTGATGGAAAGCATAAACGCGAGCGTGCCCACGATGGTGATAACGCCGGTGAAAAGCTGGGTAAAGCCCTGCAGCAGGCCATCGCCCACCTGATCGACATCGTTGACCACGCGGCCCATAAGGTCGCCGTGGGCATGGCTGTCGATAAAGCTGAGCGGCATGCGGCTGAGCTTGTCGCTCGCCTCCACGCGCATGTCGCGCACCGTCTCGTAGGACAGGCGGTTGACGCAGTAGCCCTGCAGCCACTGGAAAGCCGCAGCACCTACGACGACAATAGCGAGCTTGGTGACAAGCGGCAGCAGCGCGTCGAAGTCCACCTGCCCGGCGGCGACGATCAGGTCGATGCCCTCGCCGACGAGGATGGGCGTGTAGAGCTGCAAGATCACCGAAGCGGCGGCACTCACAAACGACGCTACAAACGAAATGCGGTGCGGACGAACATAGCCCAGCAGGCGGCGAGTTACCGCGCCCACGGGATAGCGCTCGGGATCGCCGGGCTGGCGCGGACCGTCGCCCAGGTCGTTGAGGTTATCGTTGCCGGACACGTTGGCCGTCATCGTGGCGACCGAACCGGAAGAAGTGTACGGATTCATTTAGCAGCCCTCCCTTGCGCAGACGGATGCGGGGGCGGTCGGGGCGCCTGGGGCGGACGCGGGGCTTGGAGCGGGCGTGGGCGCCGTACTCCCCTGCTGACCCTCGAGCTCCTCGCGGCGAAGCTGCGACTGGCAAATCTCTCGGTAGAGCTGGCAGCTTGCATACAGCTCATCGTGCGTGCCCAGGCCCGCGACCGAGCCGTGGTCGAGTACGCAAATCATGTCGGCATCGCGCACGGTCGAGACGCGCTGGCTCACGATGATGGTCGTCAGCGGCAGCCCGCCCTCGGCGGTACCGCACACGCTTCGTTCGCGAATGGCACGGCGAAGCGCTGCGTCGGTCTTAAAGTCGAGCGCCGAGGCGGAGTCATCCATGATCAGGATCTGCGGAGAGCCCACCAGGGCACGTGCGATGGTCAGGCGCTGGCGCTGGCCACCGCTAAAGTTCTTGCCGCCCGCCTCGACCGGGGCATCTAAGCCCTGCGGCTTGTTGCGTACGAACTCGCTGGCCTGCGCCATATCGAGTGCTGCCCACAGCTCCTCGTCGGTTGCCGCCTCGTCGCGCCAGGTCAGGTTGCTGCGGATGGTGCCGCTCACCAGCGATGCACGTTGCGGAACGGTCGCAACCACATGGCGCAGCTGGTCGAGCGGCCAGGTGCGCACGTCGGCACCAATCACGCTCACGCTGCCGGTGCTCGCATCGTACAGGCGTGGGATAAGCGAGACGAGTGTGGACTTTCCGCTACCCGTGCCACCGATAATGCCGAGCGTTTTGCCCAGCGGCAGTTCCAGGGTCACATCGTTGACGGCGTTGGCAGCGCCGGCGCCAAACGAAAAGCTCGCATGGTCAAAGCTCAGTGCGGGAACCGGAACAGCGCCACCCGCCAGTTCGCTCGGCTTGGGCAGCGCGACCGGCTGGTTGCCCTCGTCGGTGATGCTCGGCTCACAATTGAGCACCTCGTTGATGCGCGACGCGCTGGCGCTCGCCTTGGTAAAGACCACGACCAGGTTGGCGACGTACACGATGGAGGTGAGCGTCTGCGTCATGTAGTTGACGAACGCCATAACCTGGCCCTGCGTAAGCTCGCCCACGTTGACCTGGATGCCACCCACCCACAGGATGGCGCACACGCCCAGGTTCATCATCAAAAACGTGACGGGGTTAAGGATTGATGAGAGCTTGCCCACCGCGATGGCAACATGCGCCTGCTCATCGGCGGCTAGGGCAAAGCGCTCACGCTCGTGATCCTCGCGCACAAACGCGCGGACCACGCGGGCACCCGAAAGGCCCTCGCGGCAGATAAGCGCGATGCGATCGAGCTTTGCCTGCAGCTGCTTGTAATACGGAATGCAGCGCGCCATGACAAACCAAAACACCAAGCCGATGGCGGGCGTGCAAATCAAGAAGATGATGCCGAGCTTAAAGTCGATGGCAAGGGCCGCGCACATGGAGCCCACCGCCAGGAAGGGCCAGCGGATGAGCATGCGCACGCCCAGCGCCACGGCAAGCTGCACCTGGTTGACGTCGTTGGTGATGCGCGTGATGAGCGACGGCGTACCAAAGCGGTCGAGTTCGGCATAACCCAGCTTATTGATGTGCTGGTAGAGCGCGCCGCGAATGTCGGTACCCATGCCCTGTGAGGTCAGCGCCGCCATCTTTTGGCAGACGAGCGTAAACGAGATGCCGATCACAGCCATGGCGGCAAGCAGCATACCGTAGTGGACGACGGCGTTGACATCGCGTGCGCCAATACCCTTATCGATCATCTGGGCAATCACCAGCGGCGTAAGCAGGTCAAAAATCACTTCGATCAACTTACACGCAGGGCCAATCACCATATACCGGCGAAACTTACCACCAAAACGCCTGAGCAGCTCAATCATAAAAAGGCGCTCCCTATCATCATCTCTCTTCAATCTGATTCATGATAGTACGGAGAACCCTGGAGATGCGTAAGCAACTCGTTACAGATGTAAGGGCGACGGTCACTAGCGCCCAAGGTATGTAGCAGCCGATGTTTTGGCAACGCCAGCGAGCGGCGCTAAGCACGGGATTCAATTCTTCAGATAAATGCGCCCTCTACGGGTGATTTTTGGACGAAGTGGTCCCGGTGCCGGCGGGCTGTTTGGTAGTCGAGCGATCCCGCAGGCAAAGCCGAGGACCAGCGAGACACCAAACAGCCCGCCGGCACCGGGACCGCATCGCGGCACCAAAAAGCGCCCGTGCGCTCGATGGATTCGGATGCCCGACAGAGGCTCCTTATGGCTGCTTCCTTCCGGACCTGACCAGATTCGGAACATGTCGTCATCCGAACCCATCGAACGCGCTTGGCGCTTGGTATATCTTACCCGCTCCTGCCCGATGGGGCAAGGTAGCTAATTTGGGACGGGGCCAAAAAGACTACTTTTGAGTTGCGGTGGAATAGTTCCTGTTTTACGGCCAAGGCCAAAAACAGGAACTATTCCACCGCAACTTATTGAGACTTGCCTGGATAAACTTAAATACGGCCGAGGTCGTAGGCTCGAGCGGCTGCCTCGCCGGCACAGATGAGGTTGGTTGTGGCTTCCTGGGGGTCGAGCGCTTGGTCAAGGGGCATGGGTCTGCGGCAGACCGGCAGAACCAAGTCGATACCCTGTCCATACACCGCATCCAAGCTGTCGGCACGACCGCCTACGGCGGCGACCACCGGCTTGCTATATCGCTTCGCACGACGGGCCACGCCCACCGGCGCCTTACCGGCGGCGGATTGCTCGTCCATATTGCCCTCGCCCGTTATGACCAGGTCGGCATCGCGCACGCGCTCGTCAAACCCCACGAGGTCGAGCACCGTCTCTACACCCGAGCGCAACTCGGCGCCGAGCGCCAGCAGTGCGGCACCCAAGCCACCCGCCGCGCCCGCGCCGGGCACGCCGAGCACCGAGCCAAATGCCCGTGCGCCCTCGGGTGTGCGCAACAACCCCTGAGCCCGCGCCCTAGCAATCGCCGCATCGAGCAGGCGGCCATAGCCGACCATCCATCCGTCGTATTTGCCCAGGGCCTCGGCATCCCCCGTCGGCAGGCCCTTCTGTCCACCGAACACCGCAAGCGCGCCGCGACGCCCCACGAGTGGGTTCTCGACATCGGAGAGCACCACGACACGCACGCCGCCCAGTACCTCAAGCGCCGGCGCCAAATCAACGCTCGCCGCCTGCTCAAGGCCCGCAAGACCGGGGGCGATATTGCAGCCACACTCATCGACAAGATGCGCGCCCAGCGCCTGCAGCATACCGGCGCCGCCATCGTTGGTAGCGCTGCCGCCCAAGCCAATATAGATAGTCTTTGCCCCAGCACAGACCGCGCGAAGCATGAGCTCGCCCACGCCATAGGTCGAAGCCGCAAGCGCCGCCGATTCCGTGCAGGGCGAATACCCAATACCCGCCGCCTCGGCCATCTCAACTACAGCCGACTCGCGCTCGGCATCCACCAGCATCCGTGCAGACACGCGATCGCCCAAGGGGCCTGCAACCTCGCAGGTCAAAAGCTCGCCACCGCGCGCGGCGACGGCATCGAGCGTTCCCTCGCCACCATCTGCCAGCGGCAAAGCGCTCAGCTCGGCATCGGGCCACACCTGGCACACGCCTTCGGCAACGGCCGCCTCCGCCTGCGCGCTCGAAACGCTGCCCTTAAAGGAATCGATCGCCAACAGCACACGGCGGGGCCGGCGCTGCACAGGACCAAAGTTGAGCGTCACGTCGGCGAGATCCCCAACACCCGCAAGTGCCTCGGCATGGACGGCATGCGCCTCAAGGCTTAGACCGCAGCCGCACGCGGCGCCATCCACACCGCGCAAACCGGCAAAATAGCTGCTCAGTACCCTGCGACACTCGTCTGCCAGCACGCCGGCGGTCACATTAAACCGATGGTTCAGGCGCGAATCGGCATTGAGGTCATACAGCGAGCCCACCGCTCCCGCCTTGGCATCGGCCGCACCATACACGCAACGCCCCACGCGCGCGTTAACCATAAGCCCCGCACACATGCAGCAGGGTTCGAGCGTCACGTAGACTGTACAATCGGAAAGGCGCCAACGCCCAAGCGTCTGAGCGGCGGCGCACAGGGCCAAAAACTCGGCATGTGCCGAAGGGTCCTGGTCGAGCTCACGGCGATTATGCGCCCTCGCGACAATCTCACCCGCACGCACCACCACAGCACCAATCGGCACCTCGCCCACTGTCGCAGCGGCGCGCGCCTCCGCCAGCGCCTCGCGCATGAACTTCTCGTCGATTTCGGTGATCGTCATCGTTCGCCTTCCCTGTTGCAAATTCAAAACGATGCTATCATTACGACTCACGGAGAGATGGCAGAGCGGTTGAATGCGGCGGTCTTGAAAACCGTTGAGCGCGAGAGCGTTCCGGGGGTTCGAATCCCCCTCTCTCCGCCACCTTAGTGATTCACCGGCGTCATGGTGCGCTCAAACAGCGCATCGACCACGTCGGCCATCTCGGGTCGACGCTCAAGATCGTGGCCCGATTCCCACCAATTTGTAAACACTCGAATAATGCCACCGGCGATAAATTCCGATGTCGTCTCGAGCGAAACGGGCGCCAGGGCGTCTTCGGCAAGCGAGCTCATCACGCGCTCACGGATGGAATGCGCGATGCGGTCGCAAATCATGCCGGTCAGCATGCCCGACATGCTACTCGCCAAAAGGTTATCCATGAGCTGCTCATGCGCCAGAACCATATTCATGGCATCGTCAAAGACCTCATGGCGAAGCGCCTGTACATCCACAAGCGGCTCCGCGTCCGCTGCGTTGGTCTGATTTTGCGGCAGGCCCGTCATAAGCTCATCGATATAGAAGGCAAAGTAATCGTTTTTATCGCGAAAATGCTTATAAAACGTCGTGCGGCGAATCAGGGCCCGGTCGCAAAGCATGGCAACCGTCAAATCCTCAAACCGATGCTCTTCCAAAAGCTCGGTAAAGGCGTCGAACAGGGCACGATAGGTTTTCTTGATGCGAAGGTCCATCCGTATCACCATCCTCAAGGCGTAGACAGCATTCCGTAATTTGTCGCATATCTTACACCTGTACCACCCGTTCGATATTGGCGCCCCCTCCCTGGTTGAAACAAAACGCTTACCGGAAAGTTCGGCACCGCCAAAGGTTGCGGGTATACTAGATACGTTATACCAACAACGGCCGGCGCAAAACGCCGCTGCCATTCGAAACGGAGACATCATGCTTCCCGTCATCATCGGTATCGTTGTTGTCGTTGTGATCGTCTGCGCCATCGCTGGCATCTACAACAACATGGTTACCAAGCGCAATCGTATCGATAACGCCTGGCAGAACATCGACACGCAGTTGCAGCGCCGCAACGACCTGATCCCCAACCTGGTCGAGACCGTCAAGGGCTACGCCAAGCACGAGCAGGACACGCTCGCCGCCGTGATCAACGCGCGCAACACCGCCGTAAGCGCCACCACCCCCGAGGCCAAAATGGAAGCCGACAACGTGCTGACCGGTGCACTGCGCCAGCTCTTTGCCGTGGCCGAGGCCTACCCCGACCTTAAGGCGAACACCAACTTTATGCAGCTCCAGGCTACGCTCGAGGACACCGAGAACAAGGTGAGCTACGCGCGCCAGAGCTACAACGACTGCGTGCTCAGCTACAACAACGCCATCCAGACGTTCCCGGCCGTTATCTTTGCCGGCATCTTCCAGTTTAAGGAGCGCCAGGGCTTCGAGGCCGCCGAAGCTGCCCGCCAGGCACCGACCGTCAAGTTCTAACAGATCCGCAGCGTATCCTTAATCGGGTATATGCATAAACCGCATAAACCGTCCCGTCGAATGCATACTTCGGCGGGACGGTTGCTTTTTGCCCACAGGTACCCCAGAAGGCGGCGTGCAAATTTTGGAGTTTTCAGCATCCTGGAGCCCAAAGGAACAGGAACGGGCCCACAAAACCGCGTTGAAAACCCTGATTCTGAGCCCTCAGCACCTCAGGGATCACTCATTTTCTACAGGATGCGGCTCACGGCGCCTGACTTTCGCCCAAAATCCCGTATGCATGCGCACCCGGCTGCTGAAAACTCCCAAAAATGTACGCCCCGTCCCACCCCAGGCGAGCGGCAACCGGAAAACCGCGCACGCACCTCTTCCTGGTGCGCGGTTTTCCTACAGAACTGCGCGGGGTCACTAGGGCCAAGCTCCTTATGGAGCCCACACCCAGGCGCACTCCGCAGGACGAAAGAACCCCCGCCGCACGTAGTGCGCAGCGGGGGTTCTTTCATGCCCGAGGACGCGCCGAAAAGGAAGGTCGCCCTCGGGCCGAACATACAAGACAGCTTACGCGACGGTATAAACCCAGTTGTGCTTATCCTCAACAGCACCAGACTGAATACCAGTCAGGGTCTCGCGAAGTTTCTTCATAACAGGGCCGATCTCGGTGCAGCCAGCCGGGAAGGTCACGGTCTCGTCGGCACCATAAACCTTGTTGTCAATCTCGCCGACCGGGGAGATAACAGCAGCGGTGCCGCACAGACCGCACTCGACAAAGGTGCCGGCCTTGACCTCGGCCCACTCGACGGGACGCTGATCAACAGTCATACCCAGGTCCTGAGCGACCTGAACGAGCGAGCGACGGGTGATGGAGGGCAGGATCGAGTCGGTGTGCGACTGCGGAACGACGAGGGTGCCGTCCTCTTTCACGAACAGGACGTTGGCGCCACCGGTCTCCTCGACATAGGTGCGAGACTCGGAGTCAAGATACAGGTTCTCGGCATAGCCCTCGCGATGGGCCTCCATCGTGGGCTTAAGGGACATAGCGTAGTTCAGGCCGGCCTTGATGTTGCCGGTGCCATGCGGGGCTGCACGGTCATACTCGGAAACGCGCAGCTTAACGGGCTTAAGGCCGCCCTTAAAGTACGGACCGACCGGAGTCACGAGAATGCGGAACGTGTACTCAGGAGCAGGAGCCACGCCAATCACGTCACCAGAGCCAATCATAAACGGACGCACGTACAGGGTCGCACCGGAGCCGAAAGGCGGAACCCAGGCGGCGTTGGCAGAAACGACCTGCTTGACGGCCTCAACGAACTTGTCCTTGGGGAACGGCGGCATCTCGAGGCGCTGGGCAGAGTTATACATGCGCTCAGCGTTCATGTCAGGACGGAAGCAGACGATGCTGCCATCCGCGGCGGTGTAGGCCTTCAGGCCCTCGAAGACCTCCTGGCAGTAATGGAAGATGCCGCCGCACTCGGAGACATGCATGGTGTGATCGGTGGTCAGGCCGCCCTCGTCCCACTCGCCATCCTTCCAATGAGCCTCGTAGCTGTAATCGGTCTTCATGTAGCCAAAGCCGAGGCTACCCCAATCGATATCCTTCTTCTCGACAGTCATATGTCGCTCCTTACATACACAGTTGCATACTCGCGAACCCGCACGCAAGGACCGAGGCCGACCGTGTCGCAACGTCGCACGCCCGGAGCGTAGAGCCGGACGGGACACGCGGGCAACATCGAAGCCGATGGCACGTCGATTCGCATGGACGAGATTGTACTCCCCGCGCGCGTCGGATAAAACGTTTTTCTTTAACTAAGTAAAGTATTTTCATTTGCTTCGGAATTCACCAGGGTAAATAGGCGTCCTCCAAGCCGCGGCGTCCACTCGCCCCATGCGCCCCGCGACCGCCCTATCGATATACTCTAAGTCGAGACGATGATTGGAGCCCCCTTGGCAACTCAGAACAAACGCGAACACTTGACGGAAGACCTGCTCAAGCGGCTGTTGGCCAGTTCGAGCATCGACGCCTATCTGGACGAAGGCGAAACCGTCGACCAAACGCTTCCCTCGTACTTGCGCTGCCTCATCGACGAGCGCCGCATCAAGCGCTCGGACGTCGCACGCAACTCGGGCCTTAACCCGACCGTTGTGTACGACATCTTTGCCGGCAAAAGCCGCCCCGGCCGCGACCACGCCATCATGTTGGCACTCGGTATCGGCTGCACGCTTCGAGAGACGCAGCGCCTTCTGAGACTCGATAGCGTCGCCGAGCTTTGGTGCAAGGATCGCCGCGACGCCATCGTCATCTGGTGCATCGAACGCGGCATGAGCCGAGCGTGCACCGACGACGAGCTCTACCGCCTGGGTGAAAAAACGCTTCTGGGAACCAACCCGCTCAAATAGACGCCCACGTCCGCGCGAGCCCCGCGGCTCTATCGGCTCCATACGCGATTCAGTTGCCAACTGAACAAACAGAACAATCGTTGGCATATTATTTTTGGGGCATTTGCCCAGCTACCATGAAGGGAGGACGGCTTGAACGACAACCAGCTCATGCATGCCATGAGCCTTGACGACACCTATCGCGTCGAGCAGGTGCTCGCACGCGGCGAAGACGGCATTACCGAACTCGTCACGATTGACGGAGCCGGTCCCTTCGTGCGAAAGAAGATTCGACAGGAGCTTGCCCGCCGCAATGTATGGTCGGCACTCACAGAATGCAGCTCGCCCCGCCTTCCCCGCGTCGAGGCGACCTACGAACTACCCGAGCACTTTGTTGTCGTCTACGACTTTGTGCCGGGTCGGTCGCTTTCCAAAGTTATCGAAACCGATGGGCCGTTGACGCCGGAAGAGACGACATCGCTTGGCATCGAGCTTTGCGAGGCGGCCGAGGAGCTCCACAGACACGGCATCGTCCACCGTGACATTTCCCCCAACAATATCGTGGTTGCCGCGAACGGCGCGCACCTCATCGACCTCGGTATTGCCCGCATGCGCGTCGAAGGGGCAAGCAAGGACACGACTTCCCTCGGAACTTGGGGGTTCGCCTCGCCCGAACAATACGGCTTTGCCCAGACCGATGCGCGAAGTGATGTCTACTCCATCGGACGCGTTCTTGGCTTTGCGCTTACGGGTGTCCGGCCCGATGACGAGGCTTACGAGCAGATTCTTAAGAAGAATCTTGATAATGCACCCGCGACGCTCGCCCATGCCATCACGTGCGCCTGCTCGTTTGAGCCAAGCGCGCGATTTCAGTCTGCAGCAGAGCTGGCAGGGGCGCTCGCCGGCTCGTCTCGACCGGGAAACGACAGGGCATCTTCTGGCACAGATGGGCAGGTCGACCATGCCCAAATGGCGGCGGGCACGCATGCGCCTAAGCGCAATCCAGGCAAAAGCAGGACGCGGACCTTTGGCGGCCTGTTGCTAAAACTGGCACTCGTCACCGCGATGCTTGCCGGGCTGATGGCAGTCGGCGCGATTGCCATCTCGACATTCCACGCAGACCGAGAAAGCAACAACGGGCCCACGTCCTCATCGCAAGCCGGCCAGTCTGACGGCGTTTCGACATCCAAAAAAGCAAATACGGCAAGCAATGCCAACCGTTTATCCGCCGAGCTCTCGATCGCGGAATCAGGCTGGTCGGTTGATGGGCAGGGGTACGTCCATTTTGGCATCGGCCTTAAAAACTCCGACGGCCCTGCCGCTATCGCATTTCCCACCATTAAGGTCTCCGGATACGATGCGGACGATAACCTGATCTTTACGGATGAGAAAACCTACAGCGCCATCGAGCCCGGCCAGACCGTCTACTTTGGCGATCAGACGGGAAATGGCACCGCTCCCGCGCGCGTTGAGTTCGAGGCAGTCACACCCAGCGGCGTTGCACTTGCCACCGCCACCGAAGCGCCGGTGTACGAAATTTTCGATAGTACCGAATCCGCTGGGACAGACGGCATGCAGTCATTCTTGGCAAAGCTCAAACTCCAAAGCGCCCCGAGCGGCTTTGATAAGACCCAGGTGTTCCTATCGGCCATCCTGCGCGACAAGCAGGGCAACATCGTTGCCGGCTATAACAACTTTGCCGACTGCCCCGCCGTCAGTTCCACGACCCCCGTTTCGGTCGATGTCCACAATCCGCCCCCGCACGCAAGCTGCGATATTTACGCAGCCCAGTGGTAGAACCGGAGGGCACCGCGAATAATTCCGCAGCACAAAGAAGGACCGGCATCGCGCCGGCCCTTCCATACTTCTACAGCCCTAGAATCTCACGCTTCTTGGCATCAAACTCCTCTTGCGTCAAAATCCCGGCATCGAGAAGCTTTTTGAATTTCTTAACGGCCTCTATTTGATCCTCAAGCGTCCGCGCGGACTCGGCACCACCCCCTGGCGCCTCCTTGGGCTCCGTCGTATCCGGCGTACAGACCGCGCCCGCGCCGCCTTCTACAGAGGCGTTACGGGGGTTGAGCATTCCCGCCAGCCCCATGCCGAGCACCATGCCGCCCGCGGCGCCAAACCCGTTCTCGCGTACGCCCTCGGCAATCATCTGCTGAGCCGCCACATCGGCTGCCTGCTTAGAAACCCCCTCGTAAGCGCTAACATCCAGCTTCTTTTTCGCATAGCTCTTGATAAGCTCGCGCGACTCATCGGAGAATTCAATGTTTTCGATGGCGACTTGCACAAGCTTGATGCCAAAGCGATCTTGCCATGACCCCGCGTTATCGCCCTCGTCCAGGATCATATGGCGAATTTCGTTGACGTGTGACGGCAGCTGCGAAATTCGGACCTCGGACGACAAGGCATTCGTGGCCACGATGAGCGAAGCCAGAAACTCTGCAATCAGCATGCTCCGTGCGCGCGGGTCGTCAAACGAATAGCTATAGACGTTCGCAGGAAGAAAATTCCTGATAAAACGCTCGGCATCCACTACCTGCAGCGACAGCTGACCATACGCGAAGACCTCAAGATCCGCGCCGTAAAACAAGTCGTTATACGCAAGCGGTCCACGCGTGCCAAACCTGATGCCGCGGATTTCACGCAGATTGACAAACGCCACACGCTTCTGCGACGGTGGCATACCCGCATAGCCGACACGACGCGCCGCCTGTCCGAGGACCATTTTGAGGACGCCCTGCTCCTCACGGTCGTGGTCATCAAAAAGCGACGCTTCGCCGTCGCGATACTCAAAACCGCCCGGTTCCGTTATAACTTGCTCGATGCCCGCCTGACTAAAAATAAACGCCGCGGTGTTCTCGGGAACAAAAATGAGCGAGCCGTTGGACAGAACGTCACTCGATCCGTAGTTTCCGCCACGCCCGTTTTGCCCAACCTTACGCACCCCCGGAGCGACAACAACGTGCTCGTCAAAATGACTGGCAGTGACAATATCTTTCCATTGATCGGCAAGGACGCCGCCAAGCGAGTCAATCGCAACATTTACAATACCCACGATTACCTCACCCTACAGCACAAACTTGGTATCGCAGTACGAACAAACAACGCCTTGGCCTTTGCGCCCCGCGACGGGCGCATGGCATCCGGGACACTTTGCTGTCACCTTTGCGGCCATCTTCTCGGCATGAGGCTTTTGCGCCTTCAGAGAAGCACCCAAGGCACTGCCAATGGAGTCGCCAACTGCCCCGACAACGCCCACGGCACCGTCTACAAAATCTGCAATCTCTGCCGCAGTGCCCGAGGGAAGCTCCGAGGTATCAATGGCATCGATGTTGCCCGCCGCCGCGCGGCGCACGCTTTCGGCCCAACGGTCGGCCAGGCGCTTGCCGCCTTCGGTAAAGCTCACCGTAACGGTCTCCTCCGAAAATGCGACTCGCAGCACCGGCGTACTATTCACACGCGCTGCGATAGCTTGGGGAACATCTGCCGAACACAGAATCGAATCGAGCGGGCAGCGCTTGAGATAGCGTCGAGTTTTAAACAGCCCCTCGGAGACCGTTGCGACCAAGATTAGATTCATATTTGTAAGCACGATCTCATCGAGAGCCTCGCTACCAGAGCCAACGCCCAAGCGCACATTCGAGGTCTGCATGATGATGAGCTCGCCGGGTGCCAGATTGTACTCGTCCACGCCGCCATCTCCCGTCCAACGTTTTCCTCCCATCCTAAACACCGGGCAAATAATTTCATCAGCTGCCAACTGAATTTCTCACCGGATTCAGTTGGCAGCTGATGAAATCCCCGCAGCCCACAGCCACAATTCGAAGCAGTGTCATCCATATCGAGGGAAGGAAATACTATGGATTGGGAAGCTTCGGGCAGCAGGGATAATGGCGTCCCCCAAACGGTGTCGACGCCTGACGGCAAGCCGCCCAAAGGTAAGAAAAAATGGCCGATCGTTCTGGCAGTGCTCGTTATCCTGATTATCGTGGCACGCATCAGCTCCTGTGTGGGCGGCTGCAGTTCTTCGGGCCCCTCAAAAACCGTCGAAACATTCACCTGGCCCAGCAGCGGTCTCGCGACCGAACTGCCCAAGCCCAAGATAAACAAGGGCGAGATATACGAGAACAGCTCCGAATCTTTCTCGGCAACGCTGAAAGAAGTCTCACAAGCCGACTACGATAGCTACGTCGAAGCTTGCAAAGAAGCTGGCTATACCGATTTCTCGGGCGAAGGCACCGATGATTTTGAGGCAACGGCACCCAGCGGAGCAAAGCTGACCTTGTCCTACTACAGTAGCCAAAAGTCCCTCGACATCGAGCTCGAGAAGCCGCAGGACAACAGCGAACAGGCAGACGCGGCCGACGACACTGATGCGGTAGCCACTGATTCACAGGCCGAATCCGCCCCAGCCACATCCTCGTCCGATTTCCGTGCCATGATGGACGGCTACGAGCAGTTTATGAACAGCTACGTCGAGTTCATGAAAAAGTACGAGAATTCAGACGACACCGCATCGATGCTTGCCGACTACGGATCGATGATGCAGCAGTACAGCGAGTGGTCGCAGAAATTTGACAGCGTCGACGAGAGCTCGCTTTCCGCCGAGGACCAGGCCTATTACCTTGAGGTCCAAGGGCGTGTGCTGCAGAAGTTGAGCGAGGTCCAATAGCCTCGCACTCAACGCCACATATCGTTCGCACAACAAAAAAGACCCGTCATCCAAGTGGCGGGTCTTTTTGCACCAATCGGTTTTAGACGCCTACGCGTTCTGTTTGCCGAGCTTAGCCTTAACCAGGCCGACTACAGTCGGGATGATCGACACGGCAACGATGCCAATGATCAGCAACTCAAAGTGCTCCTGCACAAAGGGAATGCCGCCAAAGAAGTAGCCCAGCAGTGTAAAGACCGTCGACCAGGTAATGCCGCCCAGCACGTTGTAGATGACAAAGTTGCGCCAGTGCATACCGCCCATGCCGGCGATAAAGGGCACAAAGGTGCGGATAAACGGGAAGAAACGGCCGAGGAAGATGGCCAGGTGACCCCACTTGTCCAAGAAGTCCTCGGACTTTTTGATACGCTCGGGCGTCATGGCCTTGACTTTACCCGAAGCGATGATCTTTTTGCCAAAGAAGTGACCGATCATAAAGTTGCACTGGTCGCCCAGGATGGCAGCGGCCCATGCTACGGCCAGCAGGGCCACGATGTTAAAGCCACCGTTATGGGCAAAGAAGCCCGAAGCAAACAGCAGTGAATCGCCAGGAAGGAACGGGAAGAACACCACGCCTGTCTCAATGAAGATAATGAGGAACACGCAGCCGTAGGCCATAAGCGGGCCGGCGGCGATCCAGCTGGCAATCGCGGTGCGCGGGTCTTTGAGCAGCTCGGCGATAAAATTGATGAAACCCATGAAGTAAAACCTCTCAGTTGTGGGCGCGGATACGTCCAAGTTGACCAGTATACGGTTGCGGTGCCCCCTCGTGCGCAACCCCACAAAAGCATGACTCCATTACCAGCAAGTTTGCATAACTGACACCTGTCATGCAAAGCCGCCAAGATTATTCTTCCTAATCCCTAGCGAATCGCTATACTTTATTAAATCGCATTGCCATGGCGCTAAGGGAGGGCGGCCGGTGAGCTTTATCAATACCATTCGCGAGGACATCAAGACCGTCCAGACGCAGGACCCCGCCGCGCAAAACGGTCTGGTCATCTTCCTTTCCTATCCTGGCCTGCACGCCAAGTGGAACCACGTGCCCGAGCACTGGCTGTGGGAGCACGGTCATCGCTCGCTCGCCCGTGTGCTCTCGCAAATCACCCGCCACATCACCGGGGTCGAGATTCATCCCGCTGCACAGATCGGCAAGCATTTCTTTATCGACCACGCCATGGGCGTCGTCATCGGCGAAACCACCATCGTGGGCGACAACTGCGTGCTCTACCAGGGCGTCACGCTTGGCGGCACCGGCAACGAAACCGGCAAGCGCCACCCCACCCTGGGCAACAACGTCACCGTGGGCACGGGCGCCAAGGTGCTCGGCAACATTCGCATCGGCAACAACGTCAAAATCGGCGGCAACTCGGTTGTCGTCAAGGACGTGCCCGACAACTGCACCGTCGTGGGCGTACCGGGACGCATCATCAAGCGCAACGGCTGCCGCGTGTTCGAGGAGAGCTTCGACGCCAAGCAGCACCGCGAGTACATGCCTGACGATGCCGCCGAGCAGTCCGCCCTCAACCGTCAGGGCATCACCGAGAACGCTCGCCGCGTCGCAGAGCTCGAGCAAGAGGTGGCCGAGCTCAAGGCCCTGGTACGCGAGCTAGCAGATCGGTAGCCGCTCCTGTTGCGGAGGCCATGGGCGGTATGCACATGATGCCGGCTGCGGAGACGTGGCCGTAAAGCAGAAAGCGGGGGATTGCACGTTGTCAATCCCCCGCTTTCTTAATTTTTGGGACAAATATACCTGACGACAAGTGTCCCGCGGCAACCCTCCGTCAGGGACGGCGTCATCTAACACATTTGTCCCGTGCCGGGGATGCGATGCGGGCAAACCCCCGCCGTCAGGGACAAATCAGTCTGACGACGCCGCCCCGTGAAGGCGCCTTACCTGCTAGCGCCTGTTATGGCGGCGCGTCAGGGCAAAGCCGGCGGCCAGCACAATGACGCCGGCAATCGCGATGCCCGTAACCAGGGCGAACGTGCGGTCTCCCGCATGGGGCAGCACCGCTGCGTCCTGCTTCTTGGCCGCAGACCTGGTCTCCGTGACGGTCGTTACAGAGCCGGAGCCCTTACCGTCCGACGGATCCTTGGGGTCGGGCACGGGCTCAGGCGCAGGCACCGCCTTAAAGAGCGCGCGCACCGTCACGGCTTTCTCGCCCAGCAAAAAGGTCGTCGTGGCAGAAGCCGCATCCGCGAGCTCGATGTCACCGTCGATAACCTCCCAGTGGTCAAAGACATAGCCCTCGTCCGCCACAGCGGTGAGCGCAACCTTGGTGCCGGGGAGCGCACCGCGCGGGTTGCTCGTGGCCGAGCCGCCCTCGCCCGCCTCAACGGTCACGTAGGACATCGGTTGAATGGGCGTCATCGCAAGCTCAAAGTGTGCGGTCAGCGTAGTGTTGCTGCTGCCCATGCGCACGATGGTCTCGGTAGCGTTGGCATCCTCGACCTTAGCGTCGCCCTCATCGACGGTCCAGCCTGTGAACACGTAGCCCTCATCCGCCACGGCGTTCACGCCGATCGGGGTGCCGGGCTCGCCGCCCGCGGGAGCGCCTTCGACAAGGCCAGCGGTACCATGGCCATCAACCTTTACGGTCAGGGCGCCGTAGATTTTAAAGACCCCGCTCTCGGCCACATTGAGCTTAAAGTTCCTGTTGCAGGTTGCAGCGCTGATATGAAGCGTGTACTCGCCCGGGTTCTCGCCGGGCTCGCGCTGGTAGGAGACGGTCGGGCTTACCTCGGTCGCAAGGTCTCCGCCCTTCCACGTGGTGGTGCCGCGGTCGATAAGCTCATAGGAGTAGGCGGATTCAGGATCGGCCTCGCCATAGATCTTGGAGGCGTTGTTGGCCTTAACGGACACCTCGCGCGGGTTGATCTTCAGCGTGGTCGCCTTGGAGCTCGTCGCGTGCTGGGCATCGCCCAAATACGTTGCGACCACCTTATAGGTGCCGGCCTCGGTGGGCATGCCGTCCAGCTTAACGTCAAACGCGCCCGATGCGCTCATGCCAAAGTACGAGAAGGTCACCTCGGCGCCCTCGAGCGGCTGGTCGCCCACATAGACCTGGGCGTTCATGGCCTGCGCGGCACCGTCGTACTCGTGGATCTCATCGCCCATCGAGATCGTGGTCTCGAGCCTGCTGATCTTGAAGGCGCGCTTGATGGGGGCTGCGGCGTAGTTGCCGCCCAGGACGTAAGCGACCTCGGTGTAGCAGCCGGGCTTGGTGGGCTTCACGTTGGGATCGGTGCTCTTAAACGTGCTGCCGTCGTAGGCGATGCCCGTGATCAGGTAGCGAACCTTTGCGCCCTCAACCGCGGCATCGCTGTCGACGACCTTCGCACCAAAGTCAAAGTTTGCAAGCTCCTCGCTGCCAACGGCAAAGCCGCCCTTGGGCGTCGAGGCGTTCCACGTGAGGGTAACGTCCTCGGTCCTAGGTGCGATGGTGAGGTAGCCCACGCCCGCAGAGGTCTCGTAATTGCCGCTCGTAGCCACCGCAGTCACCAGGTAGACGCCCGCCTTAGAGGGCGTACCGCCGAGGGCAACAGTGGAGCCTCCCAGGCCCAGATCCTGAGCGGTGTCGAGCGCGCTCTTAAGGGAATCGATCACCTGGTCGGGATTCTCAACACCCGCCGCCTTCAGGGCGAGCCTAAGGGCTGTCATGGTTGCATCGTTGTTGAGCAGGTTGATGAGGCTGTCAAGCGTGACACCCTTATCGAGATGCAGGATCGAGTTGATCGCGCTCTGCGCCTTGCCACCACCCACGTAGCTCAAATCGATCGAGAGGTAGCCCTTGCCGTCGCCATCGATACCGGCGACAACGATAACGGGCTCGGTCTCTTTATTGCTCGGCGTGGAGGAAACCAGGTCCGCGACTGCCACGGTGTTCCCATACGTAATGCTCGTATTCTTGACCTTGACCGAGGAAGGGGCCTTGGTCACGGTTACGGTCGCGGTGGCCTCGGAGGGCTTGTAGGTGCCGTTGCCCTTGAACTTCATGGTGACGGCGTACTCGCCCACCTTCTGCTCAAGGCCGTCGATCTCAAAGTCGTTCCGAGAAAGACCGTTGACCGGCTTGCCCGTTACCTCGTCCACGACGGTGGGGGCAAGCTGGCGGTAGACCTTGGCCTTCAGGGCATCAAAATCCTCGCTGTACTGGACCGAGGTAGCCGCGTTCATCGAAATGTGCGTGACAGTGCGGCCGTCGACCGGCTTGACGGTGAGCGTAATGGAGCTGGCGGGATACTGGTCGTTACCGGCATAGCTGATCTGGATTTGCTCGGAGTCCTTCTTACCAAAGGCATGGAGCAGGAACTCGTTCCAGGCAGGCGTGTAGTCAAGCGACTTCCACACATCTTTAACCGAGACCGAGCTGGCATTGTACTCGATAGTCACATCGCCGGCGGTGAGCCCGGCAGGCACGCTGTTAGCAGCATCGAGGGCGGCGTTGAAGACAATCTCGTTATACGTGCTGCTGTCCTTGCCCAGGATGCCCACCTCGGCACCGTCGATGCCAACGAGCCCGGCCTTCACGGTGTTGACCTTGAGGATGTAGGTCTTGTCCTTGGTGAGCTCAGGCAGGGTGAGCGTCGCGACCTGATTTTTGAAGCTGAGGCCCGCATCGCCGTTGCGATACGTGTTGCCATTGAACTCGATGGATTCCACGGCGTAGCCATCGGCAGGTGTGGCAACAACGGAGACGGAGTTCTTGACGTTGACCGAGACGCTGGAACCGGCGGCGGCAGAGGTACCGCCGACGGTCAGGCTCTTGAGGTTGGCAGAACTTGCCTCGTCAACCTTGACGGTCGCCTCGGTGTCGGCCTTATAGGTTACCTTAATTTGGGAATCGGCGTTGCTCGGGATGGTGTAGTTTCCATCGGCGTCTGGCGTCACGGTATTGTCGTCGATCTGGACCTTATCGACCTTGTAGTCGTCGACATTCTGGACCGTAAAGGTCTTGGTTGTACCCTCGTCGATGTCGTAGGTGCCCGCGTTTGCGTACGACGTACCGTCAACGAAGATGCCGCCGAGCTGCGCGCCCGTAGCGTCAGCCGCGCCCTCGGTGACAACGGTAGCCGTCCAATAGCGGGTGAGGGTCAAGTTGCCGTCATCGACCCAGCCGAACTTAGGATTAAAGATCGAGCCACTGACCTTCTTGTACTCTTGGACCGCATAGACGCCGGGTTCAAGATTCGCGGAGCCAGGGTTCAAGAGCCAGGATTCAATCTCGGTCCAATTGTCCGTGCCGTTGAGGCAAATACGATACTTGCCCGCACCGACCGCCCAATAGACGTCGGATTTTGAGACATCGCCCCACTTGGAGCCCGCCTCGCGGATACTCCTACTTGCACGGGCTGCGTAGGTGGCAACACGGTCCCCCTGCTGTTGCTCCGCGTTGGTCGCAGCGGCGTCCTCGGCGGCGGACTCATCCTCCGCAGGCACAGCCTCCCCGGTATCGCTACCGGTCGCTACTTCAGAACCCCCACCCTGCTCTGATATCGCCTGATCGGCGGATTGGGCCGCCTCGGCCAGTGCCGGCGTGGGGATCTGGCCCACGGCCATCACCACCGCCAGCAGCCCGGCCAATGCCCGGTTGCAGTTGATCCGTCTCATATGCTCTCGCCTTCCTCTATGCGGTCGTGCCGTACCGAAATGTACTCGCGACAGAAATCTTCATAATTATAATCTCAAACAGAATGCGTCAAATGCGCACCAAGGAAGCACATTCATAGAAACTGTCAACGATTCACACATTTCTTGTTCAACGAATGCGATAGATCACGCGTTGCCAATCCCCTGCTTTATTAATTTTTGGGACAAACAAACCTGACAACAAGCGTCCCACGTCACCTGCCCGTCAGGGACCGCGTCGTCTGACTCATTTGTCCCGTGCCGGGAATGCGATGTGTGTGACAAGGGGACTGTCCCTTTGTCACATCATGCGAACTGGCTCAGATAGAGGTCGGCGTAGGCGCCCTCGGCAGCCAGCAACTCCTTATGCGTGCCCTGCTCGATAATGTTGCCGTGATCCATGACCAAGATCAGGTCGGCGTCCACGATCGTCGACAGGCGATGCGCGATCACAAAACTCGTGCGCCCGCGCATAAGCGCATCCATAGCACGGCCGATGGCGAGCTCGGTGCGCGTATCCACGCTCGACGTCGCCTCGTCCAGGATGAGAATCGCCGGGTTGTTGAGCAGCACGCGTGCGATGGTCAGCAGTTGACGCTGCCCTTGGCTAATGCTCTCGGCATCGTTGGCCACCCGCGTGTCATAACCCTGCGGCATGGTGCGCACAAAGAAGTCGACCTGCGCGGCGCGCGCAGCCGCCACGATCTCGTCGCGCGTCGCCTCGGGACAGCCGTAGGCGATGTTTTCGGCAATCGTGCCGTCAAACAGCCAGGCGTCCTGCAGCACCATGCCAAACTGCTGGCGCAGCTCACCGCGGTCCATACAGCTCGTGTCCACGCCGTCGAGCGTAATGCGCCCGCCATCGATCTCGTAAAAACGCATGAGCAGGTTGATGAGCGTGGTCTTGCCCGCGCCCGTGGTTCCCACCACGGCGATCTTCTGGCCCGGCTCGGCGGTAAACGACACGTCGCGCATAAGCGGCTTGTCGGGCGAATAACCAAAACGCACGTGCTCAAAGGAGACGCGGCCCTCAATGCGACCCGGCAGCCTGGCAGCCTCACCCGGCAGCGGATCGGCTTCCATCTCGGGCTCATCGAGCAGGTCGAACACGCGCTCCGCACTCGCCAGCGCGCTCTGCAGCGAGTTGAAAGTGAACGACAGCTGCGTCATGGGTTCGGACGCCCCGTAGATAAACTGGAAGAACGCCTGGAACACGCCGACGGTCATGTGGCCGGCGACCAGCATGCTGCAGCCCACCAGCGCGATCACGATCTGCGCCAAACGGCCGATAAAGCGAACCGCAGGGCCGACGGCATTGATCATAAAGTCGGCCTTGGTACTCACGCGCGCTAGCTCCCTCGAGGCCTCGTGCACCTCGGCAGAGCTCTGATGCTCGCGGTTGAATGCGCGAATCACCAAACGGCCTGAATAGCCTTCCTCGACCGCGCTCGTGATTTTGGACACCCACTCCTGACGCTCGCCCGTCACATCATGCGTACGACGCGAAACCACCTTGGTTACCAGCAGCGATACCGCCGTAAAGCCCAAAAAGACCAACGTGAGCTTGACGCTATAGACAAACATCATGATGATGGCACCCGTCACGGTACCGATCGATACCAGCAGCTGCAGCAATCCGCGCTGCATACTCTCGGACATCTTGTCCAAGTCGTTGGTCGCGCGGCTGACCACTTCGCCGGGGCGATGCGCGTCAAAGTAGGCGAGCGGCAGGCGGCTGAGCTTCTGCGCGATGCGGTTGCGCAGACGCAGGTTGAGTCGCTCGGCGACGCTCGACATCAAAAAACTCTGCAGCGCATAGAACGATCCGGCGGCCGTCCAGATCAAAAAGTAGACAAAGATGGTCTTACCGCACTGGTCCCAGGTGATGCTGAAGGTCGTTCCGCTGGCAAACGCCACCTGTATATGGCCCCACAGCTCGTCGATAACATGAGCGCTATATGCCGGCGCGGCGGTGTTAAAGATGACGTAGAACACAATGCTCGCGAATACAATATAGAAGCGCCAATGGTCGCCGGCGGCCTCGCTCCACAAGCGGCGCACCGTCGCCCAGGTATCCCGGGGCGTCTCGTCCTCTTCTTCGTCGTCCACGTCGCGCATACGCTCTGCCTCGGCACGGGCGCGCTCGTCCTCGGCACGCTCGTTTTCCTCGTACAGCGCCTGGCGACGAGCCTCGCGCTCGGCCGCGGCCCTGGCGGCGGCATCCAGCTCGGTCGACGCGGCAGACTGCTCGACCGCTTCCTCGGCCGCGTCCACAACGACGGCATCGATAGCGTCGCTGCGCTTCTTGAGCTCCTCGGTCATGCTACTCACCTCCCTTCATCTGCGATTCCGCGATGGCGCGGTACACCTCGCAGGTTTCCATAAGTTCCTCGTGCGCGCCCAGGCCCACAACCTCGCCATCCTTGAGCACGACAATCTGGTCGGCATGCAAAATCGTCGAGATGCGCTGCGCGATGATGAGCACCGCGGCGTCGCGCGTCTCGTCCTGCAGCGCATGGCGCAAGGCCGCATCGGTCTTAAAGTCCAGGGCCGAAAAACTGTCATCGAAGATATACAGATCGGCATGCTTCATGAGCGCACGGGCGATTGCCAGACGCTGACGCTGGCCGCCCGAAAAGTTCGTACCGCCCTGGGCAACCGGAGTATCGAGCCCCCGCGGCTGATCGAGCACAAAGGTGCTCTGGGCAACCTGCAGCGCATGAAGCATGTCCGCCTCGGTCGCGTCCTCGTTGCCAAAGCGCAGATTGCTTGCCACGGTGCCCGAGAACAGCCACGCCTTCTGCGGCACATAGGCGATGCGCCCGCGAATCTCATCTTGCGAAAGGTCGCGCAAATCGATGCCGTCCAAGCGAATGACGCCCTTGGTGGCATCGTGGAAGCGCAGCAGAAGCTTTGCCACCGTCGACTTGCCCGAGCCCGTCGAGCCCACAATCGCGGTCGTCTGACCGCGACGACAGGCAAAGCTCAGGTCGCACAGGGTGTCCTCGTCGGCATCGTCAAAGCGAAACGACATGTGGTCGAACACGGCAACAGCATCCGCATCGTCCTCGGAGGCGGGCGCCCCGTCACCCAGTGTACGCTCGCCGTCCACGATGCTCGGCTCAATCTCCAACACCTGCTGCGCACGGTTCAGGCACGCAGCAGCACGCGGAAGCGTCAGCACCACCATCTGGGCCATCATCACAAAGAACAGGATCAGAATTGCATACTCCAGCACCGCCGAGATACTCGCAATCTGCATGGCATGGGCGCCCACCCGGCTACCGCCCACCCACAGCACCGCCACCTCGGCGATGTTGATCAAAAAGAAGGTGGAGCTGTCAAGGCCCACAAACAGGTGGTTGACCTTGATGGCGTTGGCCGCGTAATCGCTGAACACCTCGTCCAGGCGCTGTTCCTCACGACGCTCCTTGTTAAACGCACGGATGACGCGCACGCCCACGATGTTCTCGCGCAGCACCACGTTCATGCGGTCGATAAAACCCTGTAATCGCATAAAAATCGGCGCCGCATTGGCGACCGTAAAGACCGCCGCAACCAGCACGATCGCAACCACGACGCCCAGAAGCACGCCCATGGCCGGATCGATGAGCCAAGCGAAGATGATGCCCGCCACCGCCAGGAACGGAACCGGCAGCACCAGCTGAATCGTCTGAAGGACAGCCTGTTGAATCACGTTGATGTCGTTAAGTGAGCGCGTGATCATCGATCCGGTGCCAAAGCGCTCAAAATCGCTGGCGGACAGCTCGAGTGATTTGTCGTAGACGGCATTGCGGATGTCGCAGGCCACGTTAGCCGCCAGACGCGCCGAAAGATAGCAGCCCAGCACCGTGCCGCCGCTAGCCATGCTCGTCGCGATAAACATGTATAGGCCGTTGCGTAAGATGTAGTCGACATCGCCCGTGGTAATGCCGGTGTTGACCATGTTCGCCAGCATCGTGGGAACCAACAGCGTACCGACGTTATCCACCAGCAGCGCCAGCAGCGTCACTGCGACAAGCCCTCGATAGGGCTTCAAAAACCTCATTAACAGTCGCACGACTCACCCTCACCTTGATTCTCGGCAGCGATATGCTGCTTAAAGACATCGCACTCATCGCCGAGCGCATGGGAAAATTTTTCGATTAGGCGCATGATTTCGCGCTGTTCCCAGAGCTCGAGCACTTCGAAAGCCTGTTGCTCGGCTTCTTGCGCCGGCAGCGCATATTGCTCGGCAAACCGCATGCCCGCTTCGGTCAAACGCACAACCTTGTTCTTACGGCTGCCTTCGGCAAACTCCAACGTTGCGAAGCCCCGCGCCGTCAAGGTTTTAATTGCCGAGTTGATGGTCTGCTTGCTGTAGAACCATTCGCTTGTCAGACGGCTTACGGCAATACTGCCGCCTGCCGTGCTGGTATCGACGAGCATCCAGTAAGCGCAGTCCGAAAGGCCGCAGGCGCGCGAGAACTCCGAATAGATATGGTCGAGTCCATTGAGCAACCGGTCGAAGTCGACCGGCGTAACCGCACTATTCATCTATCCCACCATTCGATTGTCCGATTTTTGACCAATTTTGTATCTCTAGATTAGTCCGAGTTTTGACTATCGTCAACAGGTTCTCCGCACATGCTTGCACTTTTATGGCCTATCGGCAGAAAAAGACCGCCGGCGCGGGGGCGGCGCCAGCGGTCACGTGAAAATCGGGTTTTATTGCCTGTTAAGCGGTGACAGCCTCGTAGACCGTAGCGCCCGAGAAGCTATCGTGCAGGCTTTTGCCGCAGATCCAAGGCAGCTCGACGACCTCGCAAACCGTGTTGACCAGCTCGGAGCAGTCAGTAAAGTGGCCCTTATCGTTGAGGGCCTCGCAATCCTGAACACGCCAATAGCCATCGGTGTGCGTGATGTAGTACTCGTGATCGTCAATCGTCACAAAAGCGCGCGTCTTGGAACGCAGCAGCTTCAGAAATCCTTCGAAATCGGTCTCGACGACATCTCCAGCCTGGAACATGATAGTTACCTCCTGGCCCGGCGCCACCACGGCGCGTTGATAAACGTTGGTACTCCTTTAGTAAAACCTTTATCAGAGGTTATGCGTTCGTCATTTAGGCAAGTGGTAAAAACCGCAGGGCAGACGGGATAAAACGTTTAACCATCCCATTGGCTTGTCACATTTTGAAGGTACTTTTATGCAAACCTACTTACCCAATTGGAATCTATCCTGTTGCCGGGCACTTGACCGTCTATCGTTTGAGCCCGACGGGTATGAACGGGGCATCTGCAACGCCACCGCAAGGAGACACCATGGAGACTATCGAAGCACTCATTCACCGCCGCAGCTGCCGCAAATACAGCGATCGTCCCGTCGAGGCCGAAAAGCTTGCACGTATTATCGAAGCCGGCCAATATGCACCGAGCGGCATGGGCCGCCAGCCGGTGACGTTTGTCGCCGTCACCGACCCCGCGACCGTCGAGCGTCTCTCACAGCTCAACGCCCAGATCATGGGCAGCAACAGCGACCCCTTCTATGGCGCCAAGACCGTTGTGGTGGTGCTGGTTGACCGCAGCGTGCCCACACATCTGGAAGACGGCTCACTCGCCATGGGCAACTTGCTCAACGCCGCCTATGCACTGGGTGTCGATTCGTGCTGGATTCACCGCGCGCATGAGGTCTTTGACTCGCCCGAGGGCCTGGAGCTGCTGGCCAGCTGGGGCCTGCCCGCCGACGGCAGCCTGCGCGGTGTCGGTAACTGCATTCTGGGCTATGCCGAGGACACGCTATCCGAGGCAAAGCCGCGCCGCGACAACGTGGTGTACGTTAGGTAATTAGTTCCGCCGTTCTACCGAACGGCGGACCTGCTGACGCTGCGCGGGCCGCATTCACGCCAATTTGACGTTCAATTTCGAGGATGCGAAGAAGGTCAGCGCCCTCTCATTTCGCGTCACCTTGGCGCAAATGCGGCCCGCTCGCTGTTGGCGACTGACATCGAATGAGCTGCTGCTGGCATTCGACACTTGGGCAGCTAAAAGGCCCCGTCCCAAATTTGCTACCCCACTAGCAACTTATCTTGCCGATGGATTTGTCGTCGTTTCATTCGTTCGAGTCGCTTTGGCGCCATCGCCCTGTTCGCCTTCATCCTTTTGCGCGTCGGCGATGGTGGAGGCCGCCGCAACGATACCGCGCTGGGGCGCGACGCCCGTCTGGTCTTGTGCACCCTCAACAAGCTCCGTGCCAACATGTGCAAGTTCGGGCGATTTGAACATCGCGTCCAGGCTCGCACCGCCGCCGGCGTAGCCAAGCGCCGCGAGCGCGATGACAATCACTGCAACGACGACCGCAATCGGAACATAACGATGCCAACCAGCCGGATTGAGCCCGCTGCGGCGAGCCGCCCCGCGGCTAATGTAGCCAAGTGTGCCATCGTGCCTGAGCTTTGAGCCCACCACGCGCCTTCGTCCCCACAACGAGGACTCGGCCTGCATGGCCAAGCGGGCGCTTGCCGAAGGATAGCCATATTTAGTGCGCTTGAACGAGCCATCAAACCCCGAGGCGCTTTTGCCCCACGTCCGCGAAGTCGTACGTCGGCTGACCGGCGCCGCAGTTCGTTTCGCTTGGTTCGTTTTTGAAGTCTCCGCCATACTCCCCCGCACGCCGTAACACAGTCGAAACAATACTGCTTTGGACTGTATCACACGCGCCGCGCGCGGTCACGGCACCTTGCTCAGTGGTCGTTGTCCTTCAGCAGACGCCATAAGGTCGTGCGACTTATACCGAGTACCTCTGCCGCACGCGTCCGGTTGTCGTGAAGGTGCTGCAGGACCAACCGAGCGATATCGCGCTCGGTATCGGCCAGAGGGCGTAGGATATACAAATCGCTTTCGAGCGTTGGGGCACCAAAGGTCGCGGTCTTGATAACGTCCTCCTGGGCGAGCACCTCCTCCGCCACGGCACGCTCCACCGTACCCGCCCCTACTAATATATAGAGTCGTTCAGAGACTTCGCGCAGCTGCAAGTAATTTCGCGGCCAGCGGTACGCATCGAGCGTCTTTGCCGCGGCGGCGGACAGCCATGGGACACCCGTCTCAAACATATCTGCCAGATACTCCAGATAGCGCGCAACCTTTTCCGACGCGCCGCCCTGCTCGGCAATCGCCGGCGCCACACTCACTGCACAGGCCAGACGCTCGGTTACAAAAGCAGCCTGATCGCTTTCGCCGCCGCCTGGCATGTCGTTTGCCGTCAACACCACATGGCAACGAGTTGCGAGCGCCGTGTCGATCATTGCGGACACGAGCTCGCGCAGGCGTTGGGGGCCAACAGCATGCCAGCCGCCCATGCAAAGTGTCAGCCCCGTTTGGAATAGCGGCGATTCAGAACTTTTGAGCAGATGGCGCCAACCGCGATCCGTAAGCTCATCGAGCGCAACGGACACAAAGGGCTGGTCGGCATAGGGTCCATCCAGGTACAGGCGTTTTGCAATCTGATCCTGTCCCGCGCCCAGCTCGCCCTCGAGCATAAGGGGCACTCCGCGCGCATGGCTCTCCCGTACGGGGGCAGCGACCGCTGCCGCGTCTTCGACGATGCCGTACGCGCTCGATTCGTAGCGGGCCTCAACTTCGTCGGCGTTGAGCCACTCGATGCCCGCATGCGCCACGGCGGCGCGCACCTCGCGGACCACGATGACCCAAAGGCCCCCGCCCTCTTTGTCGGTGGGGCGAACGGTCAGGCTCAGGCGCGTACCCGCACGCCCCATAACCAGACGCGCGCCGTCTCCTATGCGGTCGAGGCGCTCAGCGACAAAAGCCGCCACATCCCGCTCAAGCGCCGCGTCATTCATGGTCGAGATCGCGACGTCCCCACGCGCATCGATTGCCAATGCCGAGGCCCCGGCAGCAGCTAGGGCATCGGTCAAGATGTTCAGCTTGGCATCGCTATCCATGATTTGCCCCTGTCCGCTGCGACGTACAACCGCCGACGGTCGCACGACCGAGTGTTTCAAAATTGAACGATATTGCTCACCAAACACTATAGGGCAGAAAGCGCCGTCCTGCGAGTATAGGTGTTGCCCCGCATCGCCATCCTGGCGGGGCGATAAGAGCTCTTCGGGATCTATTAACCTGCGGACAAGCCATACCCGCAAGAGCTCCTATCGCTCCACCGCGAGGATGCGGCCACCAGCAACCAGCACGTAAATGGGCTACTTCTCTACCAGATTCCCAGCACGTGCTGCATTCCCAAACCCATGCACGCAATGCCAATCCAGCAGCAAAAGCCCAATGCGATGGGCTTGCCGCCTTTTTTGACCAGCTCGACGATATCGGTATTAAAGCCAATAGCCGCCATGGCCATCACGATAAAGAACTTCGACAGCTCCTTGATGGGCGCCGTAACGGACGCGGGAAGCTGAAACACTGTGGTGACCACACTCGCCAGCACAAAGAACAGCACAAACATGGGAAACGCGCGCTTAAGGGAGAACGTGCTTTTGGCGTCGCCGCCGGCCTTGCGCGCCAGATGCATCTGCCAGCATGCGAGGACCAACGTGATGGGAATAATAGCCAGCGTCCTGGTGAGCTTGACTACCGTAGCGCTCTCGAGCACATTGGCGCCGGGATGCATACTGTCCCAGGCGCTCGCCGCAGCCGTTACAGACGAGGTGTCGTTGATAGCGGTACCGGCAAACAGGCCAAAGCCCTCGTTGGTCAGCCCAAGCATGCCTCCAAGCGTTGGAAACACGAGCGCCGCGATAACGTTAAACAGGAAGATGACCGAAATAGCCTGGGCAATCTCGCGATCGTCGGCATCGATGACGGGCGCGGTCGCGGCGATGGCGGAACCGCCGCAAATCGACGAACCCACACCCACAAGCGTCGCGATCTTGCCCGGCACGTTCATAACGCGGCAGAGCACAAAGGCGATGATGAGCGAGGTCAAGATAGTAGCCACGATAATCGGCAACGACTGGGCGCCTTTGGACAGAATCTGCGAGAGGTTCATGCCAAAGCCAAGCAGGATAACCGCGTACTGCAAGACTTTTTTAGACGTATAGGCGACGCCGGCGGCGAGCTGTTCGCGACGATTCTTGGGAAAGACAAGCGCCAGAACCATGCCAAAGAGGATGGCAAATACCGGCCCACCGACCACCTCAATCTGTTTGCCGAGCAACGACGCAGGGATGGCGATGATCAGGCAGAACAAGACACCCTTCCAGCGCTCGCGTACGATATTTACCAGTTGCATATGGGATTCCTTCTTTCTATTTCACATTTGCGACGGCTTATGATACGGCAACATCGAGCACAACCATGCGCAAAAACAGACTAAGATGCCGCAAAAGTTCTCGGGCAACAACCGAATTACCCAGCGCGGAGAGCTGATTCGCGGCATAATTAACAACTGACATATGAGTGTGATAGAACAGTTGCGAGGCGCTATGGAAGAATCGATGCACGTCGGCGAGCAGGAAACGAGCCTACAGGACCAGTCCTACCACACCATTCGACGCAAAATAGTCTACCTGGACTACAAGCCGGGCGAAAAGTTGGGCGTCAAGCAGCTTTGCGACGACCTAGATATGGGGCGCACCCCTGTGCGCGAGGCACTGGTGCGTCTGGCGCAAGAGGGCCTAGTGCGCACCGTGCCCCAAAGCGGCACCTATGTCTCGCCCATCAACCTCACCCTTGCCGAGAGTGCCTGCTACATTCGCGAGCACCTGGAAAAGCAGGTGATTGTGGAGTGCTGCGCCCGTGCCACCTCGGTAGGCATCGAGCAGCTCGACCGAGCCATCGCGCTGCAGGAAAAAGCCATGGCCGAAGAGGACCGCATCGGCTTCTTTTTAAGCGACAACCTCATGCACCGCATGATCTTTAGCATTGCGTGCCGCAGCACCGTGTGGTCGTGGCTCGAGGCGACCAATGCCGACCTGGAGCGCTTCCGCTGGCTGCGCGCCGCGACGCAGGCGCTCGACAATCAGGAGATTGTTAACGAGCACAAGCAAATCCGCCGCGCCATCGCCGGTCGCGATCCTATCGAGGCAAGCTTTTTGGTCAGCAAGCACCTGCATATGATGTTCCGCAACCAGACCGAGGTCCTGGACCAATATCCCGAGTACTTCGAGACCAGCAAGCTCCGCTAACCTGCCAAAAAGGGACAGGTTTATTTTGGCAGGTTTTACTTGGGCAAATGCAACAAGGCCCAGCTCCGCTGCAACGAAGCCGGGCCTTAGTTGTTAGGATGACGGAACTCGATTACTCTACTGTGACACTCTTGGCCAGGTTGCGGGGCTGGTCAACGTCGCAACCGCGCAGGATGGCAACCTCGCGGGCGAGCAGCTGCAGCGGAACGCTCGCCGTGATGGGGCTGAATACGTCGCGGACGGCCGGCACGCGAATGATGCAGTCGGCGATCTTGTTGATTTCCTCGTCGCCCTCGGTAGCAACGACGATGACCTTGGCGCCACGCGCCTTGCACTCCATGAGGTTCGACACCGTCTTGTCGTATGTTGCGCTCTTGGTTGCAACCGCGATAACGGGGAAACCCGGGTCGATCAGCGCGATAGGGCCGTGCTTCATCTCGCCGGCAGCATATGCCTCGGCATGCAGGTAGCTGACCTCCTTGAGCTTGAGCGCGCCCTCGTAGGAAATGGCGGCTCCCATGCCGCGACCCACGAACAGTGCAGACTGCGCGTCCTTGCAGACAAGCGCGGCCTCGTGCACGGCCTCGGTCTGCGTATCCAGGATCCACTGGATCTGCTCGGCCGTATCGGAAAGCTCGCGGAACAGCATGCGCGCCTGCTTGGTGGTCAGACGGTACTTAACCTGCGCCAGCAGCAGGGCCAAAAGCGTAAGGCTCACGACCTGACCGATGAAGCTCTTGGTCGAGGCAACTGCAATCTCCTTGTTGGCCTTGGTGTAGATAACGCCGTCGCTCTCGCGCGCCACCGGGCTGCCCAGCACGTTGGTGATGCCAAAGACCTTGGCGCCCTTGATGCGCGCATCGCGAATGGCGGCAAGGGTGTCGGCCGTCTCGCCCGACTGGGACACGGCCACGACAAGCGTCGTCGGCGTGATGATGGGGTTGCGATAGCGGAACTCGCTTGCCGCCTCGACCTCGGTAGGAATACGAGCCCAACCCTCAATAAGGTTCTTGGCGATAAGTCCGGCATGGTAGCTGGTGCCGCAGGCAATCACATACACGCGGTCGATATCGTTGAGCTCCTCGAGCGAAAGGCCCAGCTCGTCGATATCGAGCTCACCGGCGGGGGTCATGCGGCCCACCAGGGTATCACGCACGACGCGAGGCTGCTCATGGATCTCCTTAAGCATAAAGTCGGGATAACCGCCCTTTTCGGCCATATCCAGGTCCCAGTCGATATGGGTAAGCTTGGGCTCAATCACGTTGCCAGCCTCGTCGGTATACTCGACGCCTGCGGGCGTAAGCTTGGCAAACTGACCGTCTTCGAGCACCACGACATCGCGGGTGGCATCGATAAGCGCGATCACGTCGGAGGCAACGTAGGAGCCGGTTTCGCCGACGCCGACCACAATCGGGGAGTCCTTGCGGGCCACGGCGATCACGCCAGGCTCATCGACAGAAACGGCGGCCAAACCATAGGCGCCCACCACGTGAGTGCAGGCCTCGTGCACAGAAGCCATCAGGTCGTGTGTCTCGGCATAGGCTTCTTCGATCAAGTGCGCAAAGACCTCGGTGTCGGTCTCGCTCTTAAAGTGATGGCCGCGGCCCTCCAGCTCCTCACGCAGCTCGGCAAAGTTCTCGATGATGCCGTTGTGGACGATGGCGATGCGATCGTCGCAGCTGGTGTGGGGATGGGCGTTGACAACGGAGGGCTTGCCGTGGGTAGCCCAGCGGGTGTGGCCGATGCCGCAGGTGGCGTCGCTGTCGACATTGGTAAGTTCGCTCTCCAGGCCCGCGACCTTGCCCACGCGGCGAATGACGTCGAGGTGAGCCGCCGTGCCCTCGCCCACCTCGAGTGCGACGCCCGAGGAGTCATAGCCGCGATATTCCATACGCTTAAGGCCCGTGACAAGGATGTTCTTTGCAATATCAGAGCCGGTGTAGCCGACAATTCCGCACATAGGATAAATCCCTTCGCTCGCGTGACTGCAAAACGTCCACGCACAAGGGGCGCTGAGACGTATAACGTTCGAGTATTGTACTCACGCAAGCGCAAGCTGATATACCAGAAGTGGTATCTCAACTTAGATACCACCCGATGCACACACGTCCAGCCGGTCCAAACCACCACAAAGGTGCCTGCCCCCTTCGTGGTGGTCGCGCTGGCAATAGCGTTTGCCCAGATAAAACCTGCCAAAATAAACCTGTCCCTAATTGGCAGGTTTTGACACCCTAGGGACGGGCGATGCTACAATCTGGCTTGTACTTGAAACGCATCAAAGGGACCGCTATGGCAAAGGTAAAAATCAGCGACGTCGCGCGCGAGGCAGGGGTCTCGCTGGGCACGGTATCCAACGCGCTCAACCATCCCGAAAAGCTGCGCCCCGAGACCCTCAAACTCATCAACGAGACCATCAATCGCCTTGGCTACCTACCCAACCAAAGCGCCCGTCAGCTCGCAGGAGGCACCACCAAGTCCTTTGGCCTGGTCCTCCCCCGTCTCGACCACGGCTTCTCGCTCCAAATTGCCAGCGGCGCCCATAACGAGGCCCGCAAGCACGGTTACGACCTGCTTATCGCCAACGCCGATAACGACGACATCCTCGAAGACCACTACCTGCGCTATTTTATGGGCACGCAGATGTCCGGCGTCATGGTTCAGCCCATGGCATCCCCCGACTGGCACCCCGCCATGACCAAGATGCCCGTGCCGATTGTCCATCTGGACATCCACTGTTCCGAGCCCGGTTACTACGTGGCCGCCGACAACGAGGCGCAGGGGCGCATTATCGCCGAGCTCGCCATTGCCCGCGGCGCACGCCATATCACCGTTGTGGGCAGAGCGGCATTTATGCAGCTCACCCTGCGCGTGCTTGGCATTCACAAGGCCCTCGCCCTGTATCCCGATATCAAAATTGAGGTCATTAACGCCGGAGAATGGAATACCGCTGCCGACGGTTACGGCATCGGCGCCCAGATTGCCGAGCGCTCTGCTGACGAGCGTCCGGATTTTGTCATCGGCCTAACCGACGTATTGGCCTCGGGTGTTATCTCGGCGTTGATCGACAAAGGCATCTCCGTCCCCAAGCAAGTTCGCGTGGCCGGCTGCGACGGCAACCCGCTTGCATGGAGCGGGTCGGTCCCTCTCACCACCGTAGCACCGCCGGGTTACGAAATTGGCCGCAAGGGCGTGCAGCTGCTCGTGGAGCAAATCGAGAACAAGGCGCCGACAAAAACCAAACGCGTCCGTATCGGCTCCGCCGCACGCACCGTCACCGAGGTCACAGCCGCCGAGGACATCAACCGTCAGGAACTCGTGCGGCCGTTCCTCTTAGAGCGCGCCAGTACCCAGGCGAGCAGCCAAGCCGAAGCCACCGCCATCAACCTGGGCGCGTATCTATAGCACGTCGACCAGTATGCCAAAACGCAGCTTAAGCAAAAGAGGCCCGGCCATTGCCGGACCCCTTATGCTTAAGCGTAAATGTGGGCAATTGCCCGTTTCAACGCCGCAGCTGTCTAGCGCACGGCCTTGACCGCCGCCGTAAGGTCGAACAGCGTATCGAGCACGGCCTCGCAGCCGTCCACCACATTCTGCGGCAGCGGCACAATGTCGGGGACGGCAAAGACATGGCAGCCGGCCGTAATACCCGAGACGCAGCCGTTGCGTGAATCCTCGACCACAGCGCATTCCTCGGGAGCAAAGCCCGCGCGCTCGCAGGCAAGCAGATACATCTCGGGGTCGGGCTTGCCGTGCACGACGTCCTCGCCGCAGGTCACCGTCTCAAACTTGTCAAAAAGGCCGACCATCTTAAGGTTGCGCTCGGCCGTAGCGAGGCGCGACGACGTCGCTAGACCCACGTGATAGCCCGCAGCCAGCAGCTCGTCGAGGCACTCGGCGGCACCGGCCTTAAGCTCCAAATCGGTCTTGACCATCTCGTCGCGAATCTCCTTGTGGCGAACATAGATCGCCTCGGTGGTTTCATGGCTGCCGTAATGCTTATCAAGGATGTCCATGACATCGGGCAGAGTGCGGCCGATAAACTGATGGATCAGCGCATCATCAATCGCGACCCCCAGCTCGGCAGCGCCCGCCTTCCATGCCTTGATGCCCAAACGCTCGGTATCGACCAGCGTTCCGTCCATGTCAAAAATTACAGTCTTGATCATATCGGTCCCCTCACCGGATTGCATTACGGCCACTCTAGCGCACTTTACAAACTTGTATATAACGTATATAGCATATTGCACTATCGTTACATAGCCAGAAGTCATATGCCGAGCAGTCTGATAGGATTATAGTTTTCGACCGAGTACTCAATGGTAAGGATTGTTTTATGCTTTCAGACACTACCGCACCTGCAAAGGAGCTTCAGGACAAACTCGCGGCGCTCGAACAGCTGCTTTTGGCATACGGACGCGTCGCCATCGGCTTTTCCGGTGGCGTCGACGGCAGCTTTTTGGCCGCGGTCTGCGCCCGCATCATGCCTGCCAGCACGCTTCTCGTTCACCTCACCACGCCGCTCATCGGCACGCCCGAACAGACCTCGTTTGAGCGATCCGTTGACAGGCAAACCAATGAGGGACCGCATTTTAAGCTCCCCGTGCTCAATCTTTCGGTCGATCAGCTGCAGCTCCCCCAAGTAGCCTGCAACGACGCCAACCGTTGCTACCACTGCAAGCACGCCGGCTTTACCGCCATCGTCAACCACGCTAAGTCGCTCGGCTTTCCCACCGTCATCGATGGCAGCAATGCAAGCGATCGCGGTGACTACCGTCCCGGCATGCGCGCTGCCAAAGAGCTCGGCGTACGCTCCCCTCTTATGGAGGTCGGCTTTACCAAGGACGAAGAGCGCGAGCTGCTGCGCGCATGGGGCTATCCCGTTTGGAACCTGCCGGCGGGAGCCTGTCTTGCCACGCGCGTCCCCACAGGCGAGGAGCTTACGCATGAGAAGGTCGATTTAATCCGCGCCTGCGAGGACTACCTGCACGATCTTGGTCTGTCGCAGGTTCGCGCGCGCTTGGTCGGCGGCTGCATGCGTATTGAAGCCGCTCACGCAGATGTCGCCAAGATTGCCGCTCTCGGCGGTGCTACCGTCAATGCCGAGGGCAAGACCCCGCTGCCCGCCGCCATCGAGTCCGCACTGCGCGAGCTGGGCTGCAGCCACATCTCCCCCGAAGTCACCTCCTACATCCACGGCAATATGAACCAGTAACCTGCCAAAAAGGGACAGGTTTATTTTGGCAGGTTTTATCTGGGGAAACGCGAAGAGTGCCACGCCAAATCACCGTTACGGACAGGGAGGCATTCATGCAGCTCGCCCTGCGCATACTTGGCATCCACAAGGCCCTCGCCCTGTATCCCGATATCAAAATTGAGATCATTGACGCCGGAGAGCGGAATGCCGCAGCCGACGGCCACGGCATCGGCGCCCAGATCGCCGAGCGCGCCGGCACCCAGGCAAGCGGCCACTCCGAAGCCACCGTCATCGATCTCGGCGCATACCTTTAGCGCACGGCCTTGACCGCCGCCGTCAGGTCGAACAGCGTATCGAGCACGGCCTCGCAGCCATCCACCACATTCTGCGGCAGCGGCACAATGTCGGGGACGGCAAAGACATGGCAGCCGGCCGTAATACCCGAGACGCAGCCGTTGCGCGAATCCTCGACCACAGCGCATTCCTCGGGGGCAAAGCCCGCGCGCTCGCAGGCAAGCAGATACATCTCGGGGTCGGGCTTGCCGTGCACGACGTCCTCGCCGCAGGTCACCGTCTCAAACTTGTCAAAGAGGCCGACCGTCTTAAGATTGCGCTCGGCCGCGACGCGGCGTGACGACGTCGCAAGGCCCACGTGATAGCCCGCAGCCAGCAGCTCGTCGAGGCACTCGGCGGCGCCGGCCTTAAGCTCCAGGTCGGTCTTGGCCATCTCGCTGTGTAGCTCAATGTTGCGGGCAAAAATCGCGTCGGCGGTTTCGCCCTTGCCGTAATGCGCCTCAAGGATGTCCTTAACATCGGCATTCGAACGGCCGATAAACTGATGGATTAACGCATCATCAATCGCGATCCCCAGCTCGGCCGCGCCCACCTTCCATGCCCTCATGTCCAAACGCTCGGTATCGATCAGCGTTCCATCCATGTCAAAAATAACAGCCTTGATCATATCGACCCCTTCATCGGCTTGCGTTACCGCAAATCTGCTGCGCGTTATAAGCTTGTATATAACGTATATATCATATTGTACTTTTATTACATAGACAGAAGCTTTATGACGCAGCCTGCCAAAAAGGGACAGGTTTATTTTGGCAGGTTTTATCTGGGGAAACGCAAACAGGGCCGCGACACCTCTATGGCGTCGCGGCCCTTTTCCTTGGAGAAGGATCGATTGGTTGAACGGGATGACCGTTCTAGTCTTCGAGTCCGCTATTGATGAGCTCCGCAATCTCAATGGGATCGCTGCTCGCGCGCACCTTGTCACGGAAGCCGGCGTCCATCAGCATCACGGCAGCCTTGGAGAGCAAGCGCAGGTGCGTGGTTCCAGCCTCGCCGGCAGGCACGTACAGTGCGAGCGCAACATCGACGGGCACCCCATCGAAGCTCGGCCATTCAACGGGCTCGGCCAGTTTAAGCACGGCAACGCCCGGCGTGTGAATCGCGTCGCTTTTGGCATGCGGAACGGCAAAACCGGCGACAAGGCCGGTCTCGGCCTCGTTCTCGCGAGCAATAAAGGCAGCCTCTACGGCAGATGCGTCATCGGCAAAACCGAGCTCGATGGCCTGCTCGGACAAATAATGCAGGGCGTCCTCGCGCGAGGCGGCAGTATACCCGATCGTCACTTGGTTGGCAGATACAAATCCCATGGAAACCTTCCTTACAACACAGACCTGACCGCAGCTTCGATACCGTCGGCGTCCAAACCGAACTCGTGCAGCAAATCGACCGCAGGGCCAGACTCGCCGTACACATCACGCACGCCGACGCGTCGCATCGGCACCGGATGCTGTTCCGCGAGCACCGAGGCCACGGCCTCGCCAAGACCGCCGATAATCGAGTGCTCCTCGGCAGTGACCACGCGACCAGTCTTCTTGGCGCTGGCAACTACCAGGCGCTCATCAAGCGGCTTGATCGTGTGCATGTTGATAACCTCGGCATCGATACCATCGACAGCGAGGGCCTCGGCAGCTTCAAGCGCCTCGGCAACCATGAGGCCACAAGCGATGATGGTCACATCGGACCCCTCGCGCACGACCACGCCGCGACCAATCTTGAACTCATAGTCCTCGCGGTCGTTGATGACCGGTGTTGCCAGGCGGCCGAAACGCATGTAGACCGGCCCCTCAAACTCATAGGCGGCGCGCACGCAAGCGCGAGCCTCGATGTCATCGGCGGGAACGATCACCGTCATACCCGGGATCGTGCGCATGAGCGCGATGTCCTCGCAGCACTGATGCGTGGCGCCGTCTTCACCGACCGAGATGCCCGCATGCGTGGCGCCGATTTTGACGTTGAGGTGCGGATAGCCGATGGAATTACGCACTTGTTCGTACGCGCGGCCGGCGGCGAACATGGCAAAGGTGCTCGCAAAGGCGACGTGGCCCGTGGTCGCAATGCCGGCGGCGAGCCCCATCAAGTTGCTCTCGGCAATGCCGGCGTCGTAGAAGCGCTCAGGGTGCGCAGCCTTAAACTTGCCGGTCTGTGTGGCGGCAGCCAGGTCGGCATCGAGAACCACAAAGTCATCGTGCTCATTGCCCAGCTCGACAAGTGCCTCGCCATAGCTAACGCGCGTGGCGACTTTCTTGACGTCTGCCATTAGAGCTCCTCCCCTGCTGCTGCGAGTTCGGCCATGGCCTGCTCAAACTGTTCATCGTTGGGTGCCTTGCCGTGCCAGCCCACCTGGTTTTCCATAAAGGAAACGCCCTTGCCCTTCACCGTCTCGGCGATAATGGCCACAGGCGAGTCGCTCACTTTGCGGGCCTCGGCAAAGGCGGCGGCAATCTGCGCCATGTCGTTACCGTCGGCGAGCTCAATCACATGCCACTTAAAGGCACGGAACTTGTCGGCAAGCGGCATAGCCGAGTTAACTTCGTCGATACTGCCGTCAATTTGCAGGCCATTGTGATCGACGATAGCGACGAGGTTATCCAGGTCGTGGTTGCCGGCGAACATGGCCGCCTCCCATACCTGCCCCTCCTCGCACTCGCCGTCGCCCAACAGCGTGTAGACGCGATAGCTGTCACCCCAGTGCTTTGCGGCGAGCGCCATTCCAACCGCGGCGGAGATACCCTGACCGAGCGATCCGGTAGACATGTCGACGCCCGGCGTGTCGTTCATATTGGGATGGCCCTGCAGGCGGCTGCCGATATGACGGAGCGTCTCGAGCTCCTCCTTGGGAAAGAACCCGCGTTCGGCGAGCACGGCATAGAGTGCCGGAGCGCAATGGCCCTTGGAGAGCACAAAGCGGTCGCGGTCGGCGCGGCTCGGATTTGCCGGGTCGACATCCATTTCCTCAAAGTAGAGGTAGGTCATAATGTCGGCGGCGCCAAGCGACCCGCCCGGATGCCCCGACTTGGCGGCATGGACGCCCGCGACAATACCGCGGCGAACCTCATTGGCAATCTTGGCCAGTTCCTGATCGGTCATGGAGTTTCCTCTCTTGAGCACGCCGGCCCGGCATAACAAATGCTAGGCCGGCAGAACCATCGTTACTGTGCCTCGACGACCTTTTTCCAGTCGGCCTCGAACGAAGCAAGGCCCTGGTCGGTCAGCGGGTGATGCAGGCATTTCTTAAGAGCGGCCATGGGGACGGTCGCAATATCGGCACCGAGTAGCGCCGCCTGGGTCACGTGATTGGGCGTGCGGACGGATGCGGTGATGATCTCGACGGTGTCGTCGACGTTCTTACCGGTCCAGTCATAGTTCTTGATGCAGGTCACAACGTTGTCGAGCTGCGAGATACCGTCCTCGGCGATGCCATCGAAGCGTCCCACAAACGGGCTGATGTAGCGGGCGCCGGCGTTGGCGGCCATCAAGGCCTGGGTCGGCGAGAAGACGAGCGTCATGTTGACGCGCACGCCCGCATCGGCCAGCGCGCGGCAGGCGGCGAGGCCGGCCTCGCAGACGGGGAGCTTGACCACAATGTTGGGGGCCAGGGCGGCAAGACGCTTGCCCTCCTCGATCATGCCCTCGGCAGTAGTCGCGGTGGACTCGGCAGACACGGGCAGACCCTCGCAGAGCTCGGCAATCTTGAGCATATGGGGCTCAAAGTCGGCGAGCTTACCGCCGGTCTTGGCGTACAGGGACGGATTGGTGGTGACGCCGGCAAGGCAGCCCCAGCTCTTGGCCTCGGCGATCTCGTCAAGGTTGGCGGTATCGATAAAGAACTTCATGGTACAAACTCCTTCGAATGAATAGCTAGCAATCTAAGGACAACGGCTCAATCACTGGTCGAACCAACGTCAGCGAGCGGGCAGCTGCCGTGGCAAGGTGGTGCGAAAGAGGAGCGAAGCGTACTTTGGTACGCGAGCGACGGCTTGAGCGCCAGATTGCCCGGCAGATGCTCGCGCAGCGTCGACCGGTCCGGCGTTTGTCAAAACGCCGGAACTACCTAGTCCTCGAGAGCCTTCTCGATGCGGCTCGTGACGCCCTTGAGGTTAAGACCGACGACGTACTGCTTAATCGGGCGCTTGATGTGCTCGATCACAAAGCGCTTGCCGTCGATGTCCTGGGCAGCGAGGTTGCGATAGAGCTTCTCGACCTGCTCCTTGACCTCGGGATCGTTGAACGCGTAGTGGCCGGAGACATCCAGAATCTTCAGGCTGAGCTCGTCGTCGGCCAGAATGTCGTCAACCTGCAGGTTGACATCATCGCCGGTCATCCACTTGCGCCAGCGCTCGGTCTTGATAGCCTTGACCAGCAGCGTGTGATACAGGTCGGAGGGATCGTCGCACAGGCCGTTGTCGACCAGAATCTGCTCGGTAGCGCAGAGCTTGAGGTAGGCGCGGGTCTCCTCGGTGCCGTACTGAGGGGCGACATTGGAAGCCGTCACGTGAGCCGGAATGTGCTCGAGCAGCGTCGCGTCGTCCAGGTAGTCGGCGTTGTGCTCCTTCAGGCCCACGCCGTAGCGCTTTGCCATGTCGGCGAGCTCGCGGGCGTTCTTAAAGTTGTAATGGCCAACCTGCTCGGTCCAACGGGTGAGCGTACCGGTCTGGCCGACGATAAAGGTGGGCATGGGGCAGCCGCGCTTCTCGAGCTCGGGCTGCAGCTGAGAAATGAACTCCTCGTACTTATCGGTAGAGGTCAAGCCGCCATTGGTCTCCTCGGTACCGACCTCATAGGCGACCTCGGGCAGGTTATGCTCGCGACGGTACTGCTCAAGGTAGTCGATAAGATCGATCGTGCGGCGAAGCACCACGTCGAGCGGAATAACCTTGCCGATCTGATAGGGGTCCTTGGTGGGGTCGACCATCAGCAGGTCAAAGCCTGCCTCCATGTCGGCGACGAAGGACTTGCGGGCGAGCTCCATGGCCTCGTCCTCGGGCAGGTGGGCGTTACGCTCCTCGTCGCGCTGCCACGGACCGCCGTGATCGCGGCACAGGTAGTACGGGCCGGTGTAACCCACCTCGTCGGCAACCTTCTTGATGTCGGCGGCAAAGCGCTTCTGGTCCCAACCGTTGACGTAGCCGGCGCCCATCTCGTCCATATCGACCTGGTTGCGGCTAGCGATAAACATGGGCGGGAAATCCTCGTCCTTGGCAAGCTCGAACACGGCCTGAATCAGGTTGGGGCTCATGGGGCCAATGCCGACCATGGTTGCGTGATCGCCGCTATCTTGCAGCTTGAGCATGCCCTGAACGGCCTGGCGGATGGTGAGGTTGGACATTTTGTTCTCCTTCTCCAGAGGATTTTTGACAAAAGTTCCCTGGGACCCAGATGCGGGCCCTATCAGTACGGATGGATTTTGTTGTGTAGGGGCGGTTGTGCGGAGTCAAATCCATCCCTCCGCACAACCGGAGCCCTTAAAGGGTTACTTGGCCTGCTTGTCGAGCGTGGGCTTCATGGCAATCAGGATTGCAGCGGCGACCACGGAGCCAATCACGATGTCCAGGCAGAACAGCGCGACGTTGTTGGTGGCAAGGGCGACAATAAAGCCACCGTGCGGGACGTAGCAGTCGATACCCTGGAAGGCGGCAAGCGCCGCACCCACGGCAGAACCGATGCAAATGCCGGGAAGGGTGTGACCGAGATCCTTGACCGCGAAGGGGATAGCGCCCTCGGTAATACCGATGCAGCCCATAAACAGTGCGGAGATACCCATCTGACGGTCAGCGTCATCGAACTTGTTCTTGGCAATGAGCGCAGCAAGGCCGCAAGCAATCGGGGGAATGGCGACAGCGACGCGGAACATACCGTTGGGGCCGTAGATGCCGGATGCCATGATGGCCATAGTAAAGGTCGAAGCGGTCTTGTTGACGGGACCACCCATATCGAAGGCGGTCATAACGCCAATGACCAGGCCCAGGACGACGGCGGAGCCGCCCTGCAGGCTTCCGAGCACGCTGGTGAGCCAATCCATCACAAAGCCAAGCGGCGTGGCCAGGATGTAGATGTAGGCCATGCCCAGGACGAGCGAGGTCAGAATCGGGATGATCAGGATCGGCATGATGGTCTGGATGGTGTTGTTGACCTTCCAGGTCTTCATCCAGCGGACAAAGTAACCACAGATGACAGCCATGATCATGGCGCCCAAGAAGCCGGTCGAAACGCTGTTGCCACTCGGGGTGACGACGGCGTTGTTGACCAAGTAGCCCAGGACAAAACCGGGGGCAAGCGCGGGCTTGCCGGCCATCGAGTAAGCGATGTATGCCGCAAGCACCGGAATCATCATAGAGATGCCGGCCATACCGATGGTGTTAAGGCTCACCATCAACGGGTTGGTGACCTCCATGCCGTTAGCACCGGCAGTACCGGATGCCAACGAGAAGGCGAGGAACACGCCACCGATAACGACAATGGGGATAAAATAGGAAACGCCGGTATTGAATGCATTGAGCAGCGTCTTACCAGGATCGGCAAAGATAGACTGCTTGGACGCCGGTGTCGGGGCCTGCGGGGCAGCGGAGACGGCCTTCTTCTCTGCCTTGGCCTCGGCCTTGGGCGCGTCAACGGCGCCACCCGTCGCCTTGATAATCTCAACAGCCTGGTCGATGATCTTGACCGGATCGGCGATCACATCGGAAGTACCGACCTTGAGGAACTTGCCCTCGGCCATCTTCTGCTCAAAACGGTCCTCGTTCTCGACACCCACGTCGACGGACTCCAGGACCAGGTCGGCGGAGTCCACGTCTTCCTGCGTGAGCTCATTCTCGATACCCAGGCCACCCTGAGCCTCGACCTTGCACTCGATGCCACGGGCGGCGCATTCATCCTGAATCGCCTTCTGGGCCATATACGTGTGGGCGATACCCACGGTACAGGCGGCAACGCCTACGATCTTCATTGCTTCCCTCTTTTCATAGAGTTGCGTGCGCAAGACACCGTTTGCGGAGGCCTCCGGAGCATCCCCTGCCGTTTGGACTTGCTGTCTTTTCGACAAGACCAATATAGGTGCTCATTTTTCTTAATACCAGCTTATTTCGGTAAACGCGCAGGTCAGAGCGTTGGTTATGCAATTTAGTTATGCGTTTAACCAAAAATGAATCCTGCGTTTTTGATCTCTTTTTTAAAAGTCAAGAAGTATTTAGATTTCTCGGTAGACGGCAGGCTTGCATAACCGCCACGAATTTCGGACCCCACGGATACGGTATTGTTGCATACTCATAAAAGGGCGAAAGGACAGGCAGAATCGTGTGCCCGCAACCCGAACGTGAACCACCGCGCCAAACAACGCAATTTGTCGGAAGGAGTCGCTGTGACCAAACAGCGCGTTACGATCGCAGACGTCGCCCGCGAGGCGGGAACTTCAACAGCCAGCGTCTCGTATTACCTCAACGACAAACGAGACAAGCTCAGCGACAAAACGCAGGCAAAGATCGCGCGCGTTATAAAGGAGCTGGGATACGTCCCCAACGCCCAGGCGCAAACACTCACCGGCAAACAGACCCGCGTCATCGCCATCATCATCTTGGATAACACCAACAAATGGGCGGGCCTCGTCCTCAACGGCATGGAGCAGGTCATGCTCCCCGCGGGCTACCAGACGGTTGTTTGCACGAGCAACTTTAACCCCGAGACCGAGCTCATGTATGTCGACAAAATGCTCTCGCTGGGCGTCGATGGCTTTATCATCCAGCCCACGGCAAACTTCAAAGCCGTGCACGACCGCATTAGACGCGCCGGCAAGCCGGTCGTCTTTTTCGATGCGGCCATCTATAGCCCAGGTACCAGCTGGATCAAGACCAACCTTTACGACGGTGTGTACAACGCCACGCAGGTACTCCTCGACGCCGGTTACGAAGATTTCTTTTCCATTGCCGCCAACATGACCGAAATGCGCACCCGCATGGAGCGTTTTCAGGGGTATGCCGAGGCGCTGGCAGCGAACGGACAGCTCTACAAAGCGATTTCCATCGACCACAACAAGCCGTCGGTCAGTGAGCTTACCGAGTACTTTAAATACAAGCTCAACCCCGCCAAGCGAACCCTTATCTTCGTGCAAAATCAGTGGGCACTTCCCCGTGTCTACAAGGCCCTCCAGCCCATGGCCCATCTGCTTCCGCAGCAAATCGGCCTTTTGGGACTCAACTGCGAAGACTGGACCAACCTCACCACGCCGACCGTCTCCACCATCATCGAGCCCGTCGACCAGGAAGGCAGAGAGGCGGCCGAGATGCTCCTCGCGCTACTCGATGGCAGCAGCACGCCCGGTGAGCAGCGTATTCTCGAATGCAAGCTCAACTGGCTCGGTTCTACCTCGATCTAGCCATACGTCAAAAATGAGGCAAATGAATCCGTAGCGTTTGTCCCAAATCTTAAGTATTTGTTCGATAGAACGCCCCTCGGCGGCTCCTGCTAGACTGGTAGACTCCCAACCGTCCGTCCAGGAGTCACCATGTCGCGCAAGTCCGCCTACAAGCAAGCACTTTCTATCGGCACCGCTGTGGTGCTGGGGTTTGCGCTGTTTACGGGATCGCTCGACGGAGCGCCCAGACTGCTCTCGCCGCAAAGTGATGAGCAGGCGGTAGCCCTGGCCGAGAAGCAAGACGAGAGTCCCAGCCGCACCGACGACGAGGCAGACCTGGTTGCCCGACTCGAATCGGGAACGGCAAACTCCACAGACTCCCAAAACAGCCCGAACTCTGGCGATAAGCCACATTCCGCCGCACCCGACACCGGTGATGACGCTTCCGCGGACAGCGCCGCCACCCCCATCGACGAGGTCGAAAACCCCAATCTCGACCGCGCCCGCGGCGTATACCTCAGCAGCATTCCTGACTACGCGGGTAACCCCTATGTTGCCCTGCGAGCCGACAGTACGCACCCGTTGGGCACACCATCATTCACGCTCGATGAATACGAGCACGCCGCCGAAGAGGGCTGCTTTAAGAAGTTCTCCAAGCTCGACAGCCTGGGCCGCACCCGCAAAGCGCTCGCTTGCGTGGGCCCCGAATCGCTCGGTCAAGGCGAGCGCGGCGATATCTCGCGTATCCATCCCGCCGGATGGCGCCAGCAGCGCTACGACTTTATTCCGGGCCAGAGCCTCTACAATCGCTGTCACCTCATCGCCTGGTCGCTCTGCGGCGAAAACGCCAACCGCAAGAATCTCCTCACCGGCACGCGTTATCTCAACGAAACGGGCATGCTGCCATTTGAGGAGCAGATTCTCGGCTACATCCGCGAGACGGGCAACCATGTGCTCTACCGTGTCACGCCCATGTACAACGAAGAGGAACTCGTCTGCCGTGGCGTGCGTCTTGAGGCGCAATCGGTCGAGGACCACGGCAAGGCCCTCTGCTTCCACGTGTACTGCTACAATCTGCAGCCGCATGTGCAGATCGACTACGCTACCGGCCGCAATCAGGCCTCGGGAGACTAGGGCCGGCCAAGCTGCCCCAAAACTTAAAATGAACCGTTTTCCTCCATCCCCCAGGGATCAAAAAGGGCCGCCTGGATTGCCCAGAGCGGCCCTTGCATCGGCATGTATGTTACAGACAACGCCCAACGCTACTTGGCACGGCCCTCCTCATAGCGCTCGACCAGCTTGGCCTGAACGTCATAAGGCACCTGCTCATAGCCCGCAGGCTTCATGGTAAAGTCGCCCGTGCCGCGCGTGATGGAGCGCAGACGCGTCGAGTAATCCGTCAGCTCGGCGAGAGGCGCCTGAGCGATGACCACGGTGTCTCCGCGCTCATCGGTCTCCATACCCGTCACGCGACCGCGCGAGGCCGAGATGTCGCCCATCACGGCGCCGGCGTAGCTCTCGGGAATAGTCACCGTGATTTCCTCGATGGGCTCCAGCACCACCGGGTCGGCGTCGGCGCATGCCTTGCGCAGGCCGATGCGAGCCGCCGCGCGGAACGCCATCTCGTTGGAGTCGACGCTGTGATACGACCCGTCGTACACAGCCACGCGAATGCCCGTAAGCGGGTAGCCGGCAATGATGCCGTCCTTCATGGTCTCCTGAACGCCCTTGTCCACGGCAGGGATCAGCGAGCGCGGAATGCGGCCGCCTACGACCTCGTCCACAAACTCATAGCCGTCGCTCGTACCGTCGGGCCCAATGAGCGGCTCTACGCGCAGCCAGCAGTCACCATACTGGCCGGCGCCGCCGGTCTGCTTCTTGTGGCGGCCCTGGGCAGTTGCCGTGCGGCGAATGGTCTCGCGATACGGGATGCGAATCGGCACGCTCTTGGCCGCGACCTTGGTACGGTCCTCAAGACGATTGAGCAGGACCGAAACCTGCGCCTCGCCCACCGCCGAAATGATGGTCTGGCCGGTCTCCTCGTCGCGGTCGATGCTCATGGTCGGATCGGCCTTGCATGCCTTCTCGATAAACGTGTAGAGCTTCTCTTCGTCGCCGCGATTCTCGGCCTCGATGGCGATGCGGTACTGCGAGTTGGGGAACTTAAACGCCGCGGCCTCGACCTTGCCGGTAATCGAGAGCGTATCGCCCGTCTCGGCCGCCAGCTTGGGCGCCACGATGATATCGCCGGCATAGGCGTGACCGACCTCGGTCATGTCGCGGCCGCACATCACATACAGGTGAGCCAGACGATCGCTCTTGCGGGTGCGCGCGTTGATCAGCTCAAGGCCCGGCTCAAGCGTACCCGTCAGCACCTTGATGAAGCTGATGCGACCCTGCTGAGGATCGGCCAGGGTCTTAAACACAAACGCCACCGGGCGGTCATCGTCGCTCGAGATCTTGAGCGAATCACCGTCGATGAGCGGCATCTCGCCGTAGTCCGTCGGCGCCGGGAAGTACGTGGCGATGTCGTCCATCAGCGAGTTGACGCCCTGCTCCTTAATGCAATCGCCCGCAAAGACCGGCACAAAGATGCGCTCGGCGATCGCCTTCGACAGCAGGCCTTCAAGCTCCTCCTGCGTCAGCGTCTCCTCGCCTTCCAAGTACTTCATCATCAGTTCGTCGTCAGCCTCGGACACCAGCTCGCACAGATGGTCATGGGCCTCCTCGGCCTGGGCACGATACTCCTCGGGAATCTCCGACTCAACGGCTTCGGCGCCGTTGCAATGGCGCGCCTTCATGCGCACCAGGTCGATGATACCGTCAAAGTCCTCGCCCTCGCCCCAGGGAAGGGTCACGGCGCCCAGGCGCGTGCCAAAGCGCTCCTGCAGCAGGTCCATCGTGGTCGCAAAGCTGGCCTCGGAGCGCGACAGGCGGTTTACGAACACCGCACGCGCCAGACGCAGGTCCTCGGCGGCATACCAGAGCTTAACCGTCGTAGGCTGCGGGCCGGCCTCGGCGTCGACCACAAACAGAGCCGTCTCGCAGACGCTCATCGCGGCAAAGGCGTCGCCGATAAAATCGGGGTAGCACGGGGCATCGAGCACATTGATGCGCGCACCCTTCCAGTCGATCGGCGCAATGGTCGTCGAGATGGAAAACGCACGCTTGACCTCTTCGGGGTCATAGTCGAGCGTGGGCTTGGTGCCGTCGTGGCCGCCCAGGCGGGCGGTCTTGCCGGAAAGGTGGAGCATGGCCTCGGCGAGTGAAGTCTTGCCCACCCCACCTTGGCCTACGAGCACCACGTTCCTTACGTTACCGGTCTTGGGAGCACCCATGATGACCTCCTTGCAGGGCCGCGCGCAATGCGCGACGCCAACGGGGAGAGTTCGCGGTCGATGCCGTCCCGGGAGCAGCATGGTCGGCAGCCGATCCGGCTCACCCTCCAAATGTCCTATGCCACCACCCTACCCTCGCGGGCGACTGTCCATGCACACCTTTCGGCGCACGTATGAATACGGGCGGCGAGAGGAGGGGGCAAACGCCTGAGGCGGTTATTAAGTCCCATCGGCGCAAATAAAAACCGCCGCAGGCCATAAGACCTGCAGCGGTTTCGCCTCAATGTCTACTTGAGCCTAGCCCTCGATACGGCTCAGGAACTCGCGCGTTCGCCGTTCGCGCGGATGGCCGATAACCTGCTCGGCAGGACCCTCCTCTACAATGCGACCGCCGTCCATAAAGACCACGCGATCGGCAACATCGCGCGCAAACTGCATCGCATGGGTCACGATCACCATCGTCATATTCTGCGCGGCAAGGTCTTTAATGACGCGCAGCACCTCGGCCGTTAGCTCGGGATCGAGTGCCGAGGTCGGCTCATCGAAGAACAAGATCTCTGGATCGAGCGCCAAGGCGCGCGCAATACTCACACGTTGCTGCTGACCGCCCGAAAGCTCGCATGGCACCTTGTTCTCGTTGCCCGTAAGCCCCATCTGCGCGATCAACTCACGCGCACGTGCTTCGACCTGCTCGCGCGGGCGCTTGAGCACGCGGATCGGAGCGTCGGTAATGTTTTTCATCACGGTATAGTGCGGGAACAAATTGTAGTTCTGAAACACCAGACCAAAGCGCGAGCGCGCCTGCTTGGGCACATCGCCTTTCGCATACACCGTGCCCGATCCCGCATCCGTCGCAACGGCTAGATCACCAAACGAAAGCGAGCCGCCGTCAAGCGTCTCGAGCAGCGTGGCGCAGCGCAACAGCGTTGACTTACCGCCGCCCGAAGGTCCGATAATCGCCACGACCTCGCCGCGCTTTACCTCGAGCGAGATATCCTTGAGCACCTCATTGCCACCAAACGCCTTGCGCGCGCTCGTTATATTCATTACCGTTCCGGACACGGGAACCTCCATGTGTTTGAAAAGCACGACGGAACAGGCTAGTCGTGGTAGTAGTCAAGTCGCTTTTCGGCGGCGCCCAGCAGCATCTCGACCACAAAGTTAAAGACCCAGTAGATCAGTGCCGCAATCGCAAACGGCACCATGCTCACTTGAGAGGCAACCAGTGCCTTGGCCGTCGAGAACATCTCCCCCACGCCGATGGCAAACGCCAGCGACGTGTCCTTGACCAGCGTGATGATCTCGTTGCCCATCGCCGGCAAAATGCGCTTGGCGACCTGCGGCATCACAATGTACAAAAACGTCTGCAGGCGTGAGTAACCCAGCACCTCGGCGGCCTCATATTGACCACGCGGGATAGACTGCAAACCCGAGCGATAGATCTCGGCAAAGTAGCCGGCATAGTTGATGATGAATGCCACAACGCACGCTGTCCACTTGGAATCGGGCGTGAGCGAAATACCAAAGACATAATACGGAGCAAAGTAGATGGCAAACATCTGCAGCATGAGCGGCGTACCGCGCATGACCGAAATGTAGATGCGCGCAATCCAACGCAGCGGCGCGATTTTGCTCATACGCATGAACGCCACGGGAATTCCCAGGGGAATCGAGCCCAACAGCGTGAGCACAAACAACTGCAAACTGACCAAGAAACCCTGGCCAAGCATCTGCATCATGACCTGAATAGACAACCCAAGCTCTCTTTCACAGCAACAGAACAGCAGGTGTTAATTGAAATAGGCACAGTGCCCAAGATTGCGAGCGACAAGCCCGACGAAGCGTACTTTGGTACGCGAGGAGGGTTGGAGCCGCAAGGTTGGGTGCTGTGGCTATTTCAAAACCCAGTTGTCGAAGGATAGACCGTAGCTCGCATACTTGTCGCACAGGTCCTTGACTGTACCGTCCTCATAGAGCGCCTTGAGCGACTCGGTCACGGCGTCGGCCGACTTGGTGTCGCCCTTTTTAAAGCCAACGGCGTAGTGCTCGCTGGACAGCGGCTTGTCAAGTTGCGTATAGGCATCGGGCTTGGCGGCAAGCTGATACTGGGCGATCGAAAGGTCGCAAGCCACCGCTTCGACCGCGCCGCTCTCGAGCTGCATAAAAGCCGTGTTGTACTCGCCGATGGTATCGAGCGTGGCAAACGTCGCCGCCAGATCCTTCTGGTCACCCTCTAGCACATCCTGCGCGGCAGAATCGGTCTGGGTAATCACGGTCTTGCCGGCAAGGTCGTCCCAATTCTTGATGCCCGCATCCTTCTTGACCACCAGCACCTGCTCATTGAGCATGTACGGCTCGGAGAACGTGTAGTCGTCCTCGCGGCCCTCCATGGTAAAGCCGTTCCAGATGCAGTTGATGGCGCCCGAGTTGAGCAGCGTATCCTTGGCGTCCCAGTCGATGGCCTCGTACTTGACCTCCCAGCCCTGCTTATCGGCAACTGCCTTGGCCAAATCGAGATCAAAGCCGGTGTACTCGCCATCGTCGCCCACAAAGCCATACGGAGGATAGGACTTGTCAAAGCCCACCACGAGCTTCTTAGACTCCACAACGCCCTTGGCGTCCTTTGCCGCGGCAGAGCCGGCAGTGGAACCCTTGTCGGCACCACCGCCGCAGCCGACAAGACCAAGGCCAAGCACCGTGGCGAGCGAGCCGGCTAGACCAACAAACTGACGACGAGACATATCGGTATTCATGGTATTCCCCCTTGATGGCACTTTAGCTAAGTAAAGTGAGTCATGTAACGTTCAGAATCATACACTTTAGCGTGATAGAGCACAAGGCGAGTTTGCCCGCCGCGTGAGGGGTGTGGGGGTTAAGTTTCCTGCTCTACAGTCCTGCTCACGACGGAGGCCACATTAAGTGGCCTCCTGTTCGTGCGGAACTCGCGATAAACTTAACCCCCACACCCCTCACGCGGCGGGCAACCGTCGTTGGGCTTATCACTGACACGATTAAACCGCTTGCATATCGTCTGCTTGCTTGGCACGGTACAATACTTGCAGCTTTAATTCATGAATTAGTGGAGTTATTGATGGCAGAATCTCGTGCGGAGCGTAAGGCTCGTCGTGCTTTGATCGAGGCGGCTGAGGGGTCGGAAGAGAAAAAATCTTCTAAGAAATCCAAGTCGTCTCAGGACACGAAGGGTAAGTCGGCCAAGGGCAAGGCTAAGACCAAGCGCCCCAGCTTTCGTCGGGGCGAGGATAAGGCGCCTCAAGCTCGTTCCAAGCGCTCGCATAATGAGTCGTCCCGGTCCGCTCATAAGGCCGTTGATCCCAAGTCGCCTTGTTCCATCATGAAAGCTTGCGGTGGATGCACGGCGCTCAACAGGCCTTATAAGAAGCAGCTGGCGACCAAGCAGGCTGCTATGGATGAACTTTTTGCTGCTCTTTGCGAGCGTGAGGGCATAACCGTCGATCCCATTCGCGGTATGGACGTTACTCTGGGCGACCCGGGCAAATATCCTGCGCCGCGTGGTTTTCGCCATAAGGCCGCCACTCCCTTTGCCCCCGGCAAAGGGGGCGCTGTCCGCTGCGGCTTTTTTGAGCGCGGCACGCACAGAATCGTCGCTGTTCCCGAATGCCCCGTCGAGGCGCCGGGAGCCCGTCAGATTCTTAACGGCATTGCGCGTGAGGCCGAGCGCCTGCACATTCCCGCCTTTAACGAGGACAAGCATCTGGGCCTGCTTCGCTATGCCGTCGTTCGCTGCGGCTGGCGCACCGACCAGATCATGATCACCCTCGTTACCGCCCAGCGCGACCTGCCGCATGCGCAGGAATTCTTTGAGGCCATCGCCGCACTCGATCCGCGTATCGTCACCGTCGCCCAAAACATCAACGGACGCCCTGGCAACGCCATCCTGGGTGAGGAAACCCACATCGTGTATGGCGCTGAATGCATGCGCGACCAGCTACTCGGCTGCGAGTTCGATATCTCCCCCACCGCGTTCTACCAGACCAACCCGCAGCAGACCGAGCTGCTCTACCAGCTCGCTATCGACGGTATGGATCTGCACCAGGGCGATGTTCTCATGGATGCCTACTGCGGCAGCGGCACCATCGGTCTTTGCGCAGCTAAAGAAGCTCAGAACAAGGGCATCGGCATCATGTTACTTGGCGTGGAGCGCAACCCGGCGGGCATTGCCGACGCACGCCGCAACGCCGAGCTCAACGGTCTTACCCGCAGCGCCTGGTTTATGGCCGACGATGCCACCGACTACATCCTAGATGCCGCCGACAACAACGAGCGCGTCACCGTCCTTTCCATCGATCCGCCGCGTGCCGGCTCTACCCCCGAGTTCCTCGAAGCCGCCTGCGCGCTTAGACCTCGCCGCATCACCTATATCAGCTGCAACCCTGTGACCCAAGAGCGTGACCTGTACCAGCTCCTCGACGGTGGCTATCGCCTGCTCAAGATCACGCCCGTCGACATGTTCCCCCATACCGACCACACCGAAACTGTAGCGGTCCTCGAGCGCCGCTAATCCACCGGTACAAGAAGGGGGCGACCCGTCTGGGCCGCCCCCTTACTTGGTTCATGAACTCCGCTACATCCTCTTGCGCAGGTCACACACGCCGGCTGCCGCCATCTCGCGCAGTAGCGTCTCGCGGTCGCGCGTCACGATCAAATCCAGCGGAAAGTGAATCTCGTCGAGCATCTTGCGCGCTTGGTCGAGCTTACCAATTGCCATACCAATGTGCGCATCGGTCGAGACGCCAATTCCCACGCCCAGCTCGGCGCACCGCTCGGCAATCTTGCGGCACACGTCCCAATGCTCGGCATCCACGCCATGCTCAAGACTGTGATTGTTGATCTCGATGATCTTGTGCTTAGCCTTAGCAGCAAGCAACACCTCGTCGATATCGAACGGCACGCCCGATCGACCCGTATGCCCCAGCATAAACACCTTGGGGTGCTCCAGAGCATTGATATACATCTCGGTCGTCTGGGCCAGCGTCGCGCCTTCAGCGAACTGCGGATTATGCACGCTTGCAACCAAATAATCCAAATTACGCGTAACCCGATCGAACAGCGAATGCTGACGGCTGTACGAATCGCCGGCAATATCGAGCGTGACAGGAGTGTCCTCACCAAACAGACTTCCGTCCAGCGAAACGATATCGGCCTCGGCGCCACGCAGCACCAACACGCCGCTCCAAATGCGCGGCCATATATCCTGGTTGATAAAGAACTGGTAACTGCGCAGGTCATTGGGGCAAGCCGTAACCATAGAGCTCAGATGGTCGGCAGATCCAAGCACCTGCAGGCCACGCTCTGCCGCCCAGTACACATTCTCCTCAATGGTCGAATATGCATGCGCAGAGAACATCGTATGGGTATGAATGTCACAGGAAAGCAGGTAGGGCATCAGGTCTCCTTATCTGGTATGGCCGTCGCGTATATTCATTGTACGCATAGCCTTCGATAGTCGTAAAACCGCTCCATCCCAAAGACACAACGTCCATGACAACGGGGTCCGGTTTAACACCAAACCCCGTTTCACGTAAAACATTGTAGGCAGAGCGCTCTGCTTTTAACGATACTCGTCCGCCAACTGTTTCCAAGCGGGTAGCGAATTGATAATCGTTTCGTAACTCACGCAATAACCCAAGCGGAACCAACCCGGCATGCCAAAGCTATCCGAAGGCACCGCGAGCAACTCGTACTTCTTTGCACGCTCGCAAAAAGCGTTTGCGTCGGGCTCGAGCGCCTTCACCCACAGATAGAAAGCGCCGTCCGGCTCAACGTAGGTGTAGCCGTACCCCGCCAATGCGTCGGTGAGCGCCGTTCGGTTGCGAGCATAGGCTTCGACATCACTCGGCTCATCGATGCAGTCGATAATCACGCGCTGGAAGAGCGCCGGTGCGCACACAAAACCCAGTGTACGGGCGGCACCGGCGACGGCCGGCATAAGGCGAGCAGCCTGAGGATTGGTGTTGGGAACCAAGATCCAGCCCACACGCTCACCCGGCAGCGACAGCGACTTGGAATACGAATAGCACACGACGGTGTTCTCGTAGATTGAGGGTACCCAGGGCACCTCGGCACCGTACACGATCTCGCGGTACGGCTCATCCGAGATGAGCATAATCGGATTCTCGGGATCACGCTTGGCATTGACCTCGCGCAGAACATTGGCCAGTCGCGTCAGCGTGTCGCGCGTATATACGGCACCGGTCGGGTTGTTGGGCGAGTCGATAATGACGGCCGCCGTCTTATCAGTAATCGCCTTGAGCACGTTGCCCACACTCAGCTGGAACGTGTCTTCATCGGCGGGTGCCTCGACACACGTACAGCCGGCCTTCTCAATCCACACGCGATACTCCGGAAAGTACGGGGCGATAACAATGACCTCGTCACCGGGGTTGGTAACAGCGTTGAGCGTGCAGGTGAGCGAAGCCGCCGCACCCACGGTCATAAAGACATTTTTACCCTCATAGCTCGTGCCAAAACGACGGTTGAGCGACTCGGCCACAGCGACACGACATTGCGGTAGGCCTGGTGCGGGCGTGTATCCGTGCAGTTGGTCGCTCGGCAGCTCCAAGGCCTTTTTGATGGACTCCGCCACGGCAGCGGGCGCCGGAACACTCGGGTTGCCCAGCGAAAAATCGAATACGTTCTCCGCACCGATCCGTGCCTTGCGTTCAAGTCCATAGCTAAAGATCTCGCGGATGATAGAGCTTTCCGCGCCGCGAGCAAACATGGTTTCGTTGATCATCTGTTCCCCTTTCGCATAGGCGGTATTGTACGCTTTAGTCAAGCAAAGTACCGCAGCAATGTTAATTGGGGACAGACTTAAATGCGTGAAAACGCTCATTTAAGTCTGTCCCCAATCAACAGATGGCCCCATATCGCTCGAAAAAAGCCTCCGCAGGTTTCCCCGCGGAGGCTCTCGCGACAAAGACTACTCGTCGGCCTCGGTGTCGCCATCGGCCTTTTTTGTGTCAGCAGCCTCGACATCGTCAGCGCTATCGGATGCGACTTCGGCATCTTCCTGCATGGCCGCCTGCGCAAAAGCTGCGGCATCAGCCGCCAGCTCCTCCTCGCTCATACGAGGCGTGCGCTTTTTGGTCGGCACGCCGCCCGCCTTGGCGTTGCGCTCCTCCTTGGCTGCCAGAATGTCGCCCTCGCGCTCAAGGTAGGCATCCCAGTCGTTGTCGAGCAGGGCGTTCACGGCGTCGCCTTCGACGGTCTCGCGCTCAAGCAGCACCTTCGCCATCAGATCGAGCTGATCGCGACGGGCATCCAAAATCTCAACAGCACGGCGATGGGCCTCACGCATGATGCGCTGAACCTCGATATCGATGCGGCGCGCCGTCTCCTCGGAGTAATCCTGGTGATCGGCATAATCGCGACCAAGGAACACCTGATGCTGTGCCTCGCCAAACACTTGCGTGCCCAGCTCCTCGCTCATGCCCAAACGCGTAACCATCTCGCGCGCCATCTTGGTCGCGCGCTCCAGATCGTTGCTCGCGCCCGATGTAATGTCATCGCACATGAGCTCCTCGGCAACGCGACCGCCCAAGAACACGGCAAGCTCGTCGAGCATCTCGTTCTTGGTCTTGAGGAAGTGATCCTCCTGCGGAAGCTGCAGCGTATAGCCCAGAGCCTGACCGCGGCTGACAATCGAAATCTTGTGAACCGGATCGGAGTGCTCCAGGATGTGACCCACCAGAGCATGACCGCTCTCGTGGTAGGCAATCGTGGTGCGCTCGGCTTCGGTCATCACGCGCCCCTTGCGCTGCGGTCCTGCAATCACGCGCTCCATCGATTCTTCGACCTCGTCCATCGAGATCACGGAGCGATGACGGCGAGCGGCAAGCAGTGCGGACTCGTTGAGCAGGTTTGCCAGATCGGCACCGGTAAAGCCAACGGTCATCTGGGCGAGCTTCTCAAACTTAACGTCCTCATCCATTGGCTTGTTCTCGGCATGCACGCGCAAGATCTGCTCGCGCCCCTTCACATCCGGGCGGTCGACCGTAACCTGGCGGTCAAAACGACCGGGGCGCAGCAATGCCGGATCCAGAATATCGGGGCGGTTGGTCGCGGCGATCAGGATGACCGATTCGCTTTCCTCAAAACCGTCCATTTCGACCAGCAGCTGGTTGAGCGTCTGCTCGCGCTCGTCGTGACCGCCGCCCAGACCGGCTCCGCGCTGACGTCCCACGGCATCGATCTCGTCAATGAAGATGATCGACGGAGCCTGAGACTTGGCCTCCTTAAAGAGGTCGCGCACGCGGCTGGCGCCGACGCCCACGAACATCTCGACAAAGTCAGAGCCCGAGATGCTAAAGAACGGGACACCGGCCTCTCCGGCAACGGCCTTGGCCAGTAACGTCTTACCGGTACCCGGAGGGCCCACCAGCAAAACGCCGCGCGGGATCTTGGCACCCAGCTTGCGATAACGGTCCGGATCGCTCAAGAAATCGCGAATCTCTTCGAGCTCCTCAACAGCCTCGTCCACGCCGGCAACGTCTTCGAACTTGACCTTGGGACGCGTAGCCTCGTTGGTCTTGGCGTTGGTCTTGCCAAACTGCATGTTCCTATTATTGGCGCCCATCATCTGGCGCATAAAGTAGAACATGATGGCGATCAGGGCAATCGTCGGCAGTACGCTCATCGCCAAGTCGCCCCAAAAATCGGGGTCGTTGGTGTTGACGATGTACTTAGTGTCGGGATGCTCCGCCATGAGCTCGGCAAGCGAATCGGAGCCGACATAGGTCGAGGAAAAGCTCTTGAGCTCACTCGTGTCGCCCTTGTCCTTTTTCGCCTTCCAGTAATGACCCGTCACGCTTCCGTCCTGAACCGTATAGGTCAGATCTTCGACGCGATCCTGCTTGATAGCGCTCACCATCTCGCTCGTCGCGAGCTTAACGGTATTGCTGGAGCTGGCAAAGCCGGAGCCCATATTAAAGAAGGCGTAGCCCAGAAGTGCGCAAGCCAAAAGAAAATACAGCCAGCCCGTACGTGTGGGTTTCTTGCCTCCGGGCATCCCCGGAATCTTAGGGTCCCGGGGTGTCTGGGAATTGTAGTCGTTACGGTCGTCGGGCATCTTACGAATAAACCTCCGGTTTCAAAATGCCCAGATACGGAAGGTTGCGATAGCGCTCGGCATAGTCGAGGCCGTAGCCCACCACAAAGGCATCGGGGCAATGGGTTCCAACATACTTGGGCGTAATGGCCGAGATGCGGTCCTCAACGTCCTTCCACAGGAAGGCGGCGACCTCCAGAGAAGCGGGCTTGCGGCTCTCAAGGTTCTTCATCAGATACTTGAGCGTCAGGCCCGAGTCCAGAATGTCTTCAACGATCAGCACGTCACGACCGCGGATATCGATATCAAGGTCTTTGATGATACGCACGATGCCCGAGGACTTCACACCGTCGCCATAGCTCGAAACGGCCATGAAATCGATATTGGTCGGCAGCTCGATCTTGCGCATCAGGTCGCCCATAAAGACCACAGCGCCGCGCAAGACCGCAATCAGCACCAGATCCTTACCCGCGTAGTCGCGCGTAATCTCCTCGCCCAGGCGAGAGACGATGCCGTCGATATCCTCCTGCGTAAACAGAACCTTCTCGATATCCGGATGTTGAGAAGCCATGACAACCCTTTCTTGTGCTTAATCGCCCACACACCGCCGTATGGACGCGAACTACACATTCTAGCAGCGCACGGGGTATATTTTCCAGCCCGTGCACCATCAGCGCGGGAATACCGTCAACGCCGCACAGAAAAACTGGTGCGAGGGGCTAATCCGCGTCGACCACGCGAAGCAGATAGGCCACACGCGTCGCCGCCGTGCACTTAAAGCGTTCGTCCGCGCGAACTCCGGCGACCCACACCACGACACCCCCCGGTGCCGTCCTTACCACGGGCACGCCGGTGCGCTCGGAAACGGGAATACGAGCCTCGCACAACAAGTCGGATACCTTCTTGCTTCGGCCACTCATGCCTAACGGGCACATCACGTCTCCCGGTGCGGGACCGTCCACCCACAGGCGCGCCAATCGCCCCTCGGCAGGAACCTCGCCGCGCGAGCCCGCCAAGATCCGCTCGCTATCGCTGTTGGCAAAACCCAGGGCAGCCGCGTCCACCAAAGCTGCCACTTCCCCAGCAGCCGCAAGCTCACGGGCGCGGCGCACGATATCGCATCCCGGCTCAACGGCTATCGCTTCTGTGACCAGCATACGTCCCCCGCCCAACGACATACGGCCGGGTATGGTAATCCAGTCCGCAACCAAGCCCTCACGAGCCGCCGGTGCCTTAAACGCCAGCATGCCAAACTCAACACGTGCGTCAATCCCCGCCGGAAGCGTAACCGAACCCGCACCCTCGGCAACACAGGAGAGGACTCGCTCCACATGGCGCATCTCTGGGCGAGCGTCCGGATCGATGCGTTTAATCGCCAGTCGCACGATGCGCCGCGCGATTACCACCTCGGCCGCAGCAAGGCGTCTGGCATCAAGCACCAGCGCGCCCGCTGCCTCTTTGCGCAGGCAGCTTCGAAACGCCTGTGCCGACAACTGGGATAGAAACGCATCCTCATCACCCAAGATCTCACAGGCGGCACCAATCGTCTTGCACACGCTCGCATTACGCTGCGCCAGCACTGGCATTACCCGGTGGCGAACGTAGTTTCGCAGATACGAGATATCTTCGTTGGTCTCGTCCTCGCGCCACGGCTGACCATGCACCTGCAGATAGCCCACAAGCTCGCCATGAGTTAGGTCGAGCAAGGGGCGTACCACAATATTCCTTCGGCGGGGAATGCTCGAGAGCCCAGCAGGGCCCGACCCCTTAATGGCGTTCATCAAAAATGTTTCCGCGCGGTCTGAAGAGGTATGGGCAGTACAGATGCGCGCCGCCGTTCTCGGCGCCCCCATCTTGGCACAAAGCTCACGAACATACCTTCGCGCCGCGGCATAACGCACCTCGCGCGCAGCCGCCTCGATATTGCCCGACTCCCCATCAAAATAGGCGTGCTCCACACACAGCGGCAAGCCATATTGTGCGCAGAGCTCGCGCACAAAGGCCTCGTCGCCGTCGGACGCCTTGCCTCGCAGGTGATGGTTTACATGAAGCACATGTAGGCGCTCGCGAGCAATGGGGGCAACGCCGCGTCCATCTTGGATATCCAGCTTTGATGTGCACGCCATAAGAAGCAGTGCCGTCGAGTCCGCACCGCCTGATACCATGAGCACCACAGGAGCAGCCTGCTGCCTCGTCCGGGTCTCATCGACTGCCCCGGGTACGGCATGGTGTCCGTAATGCTGTGATACCGTTGGCATTCGCTTCCTCCTCTATTCGTCAGCACTCATTGTATCCTTTGGAATCTTATGTCTCGCCTGCACCTTCATATCCTCGGCAGCGGCTCTAAAGGCAACTGCGCACTCATCGAGGGCCCGCAGGGGCTCATTATGGTCGATGACGGACTGTCCCGCCGCGAAACACTCAAACGCATGGCTGAGCTCGGCCTTTCGGCAGACGACGTGTCCGCCCTTGTTGTCACCCATGAGCACAGCGACCACATTAAGGGGCTTGAGGTGTGGTGCAAACATTGGAACGGACCGGTCTTTTCCAGCAGGGGCACGCTCGCATCAAAGGAAAGCCTTGCACATCTGTCTGTTGAGGAATTCGACCCAGGTGACGCCCTCTCTATTGCTGGAGTCCACATTCAAACGTATTCGACATCGCACGACGTTGTCAATCCTGTCGGCTACCGTTTTGATGCCCAGGGTGATTCGGTTGGCTTTGCCACCGACACCGGCGAGTTGTCGAAGCATGCCATCGATACGCTCAGGGACTGTCGCGTTCTCGCGCTCGAAAGCAACCACGATGTAGCCATGCTGCGTCAAGGAGACTATCCTCGCTTTCTTCAGGAACGCATCCTGTCTGCAAAAGGGCATCTCTCCAACGATCAGGCCGCCGATGCCGCACGCGCGCTGGTAACCGATCGCACCGAGCAGCTTATCGCGATGCACATTAGCCAAGACAACAATCGCCCAAGCCTTACCGTCAAAAGCTACGCAAGCTCACTTGGGGCAACACTCGACAACGAGCTTGGTAGCACCGCCACCCGCGTTGAGGGGCCACATAAACTCACAATACGTCCCGCCGGGCAATATCGGCCCATGACCATTCAGTAGGCCGTCTCAAATATTCAGTAGGCCGTCTCAAATATTCAGTAGGCTGTCTCAAATAGAAAAGGGGGCCGGGAATCGCTTCCCAGCCCCCTTAGCTCAGGCACCGATGTTAATGGCCGATAACGTTAATCGATGAAAATCTTCGTAACATTCTTCTTCTCGACAATCTTAGGAACCGTAACAGTAAGGATGCCGTCAGCATACTTTGCAGAAAGGCCCTCGCTCGAAGCATCCTTCAGGTACACACCGCGCGTCGCGCTGTAAGAGCAAAACTCCTTCTGCAGGTAGTTCTTGTCCTTGTTCTCTTCGCTCTCCTCAACATTCACGCTAATGGAAAGACGACCCTCATTGAGCTCAACGTCGATGTCGTCCTTCGCGACGCCAGTCAAATAGGCCTTAACCTCGTAACCGTCGCCCTTGTCCTCAACATCAACGGGAAACGCCTTGGAGGCGATCGAGTTGTTTGCCAGATCGGTCATATCATCAAACAGATCGAACAACGAGCTAGCAGAGGGACGAACACCAAAAACCGAACGATAAGGAACCATGCTTGCCATGACTACCACTCCTTTAAGGGACTGCCGAGCCATCTTCTAGGTGGCAGGGACTTCTTTTGACGCTTTAATATATGCCCATCCATTTCTTATATATACATTTTGATATAAAGTTTTTTGAGTCTCTATCTATAAGCATATCTAAGTCTGTATGACTAAGGTTTAATGAGGTCAAGGTTCTTTGAACCGTGCCTTAAATACCAAATGTGCCCTGGCTAAACAAAGCTGGGGCTTACAATGAGCGTATACACAATATTAATGACAACCTAAGGGCATCATGGACGATCAAGCCTCCGACAATTCGTATGATCAGATGCAGAACGATAAATCAACCTATCCGCAGACCATACGCTACCATCGTCCCCATATTTCCCAAGAGCCTATTGACGATACAGAGCCTGAATATGTAACTCGCAATCGTTATCAAACCCTTGAAGAATCTCAATCAGGTCGCAAACATATGGGCGTCGCACCGAGCGAATCGGCGTATCTCAAAGATGCCCCCTTATCCAAAAACAGCGCATGCAACCAGGAGCAGGCCCAAACACCCGCTAAGCAACAACGAAGAGAGCCTCGCCCTAAGCAGACCCTAACGCATTCTGCCCGCTATTTAGAGACGCCGAAGCAAGGAAAATCGATATTTATATCGTCTAGCAGACGACGCAAACAGCACCGGCTCCAAATCGCGCTCTTGATCATTGCCATCGCGGCAATCGCGCTGGTCATTCGTTTAATTTTCTTCAAATAGAAAAGACAATTAAGCCGTAGGGGCTTTAGGTTTACAACGCCCAAACGAAAAAGGGGGAGGCCGCGAGGCCTCCCCCTTCTCGATTCTCGATGACGGCTCGGTGCCGTCCACCGGTCAGCGGCGCCCTGGCCTCCCACGGGCTGGCCCCGCAGTACTCT
>NZ_JBQKLA010000014.1:0-58031 GCF_052116465.1 Collinsella sp. Sow4_D11
GGAAAGAGACATTGTAGAGAGTGAAGCAGATGTAGTAATCGTTGACCCAGCTTACTACATGGACTACGAGAAGAATACCTCAAAAACTAACGGAGGAGATGCCGCAGCTACTTCCAAAGCTCTTCGAAAGCTTGCCGGACGTACAAAAGTTGTTATGCACGTTATTACACAGGCTGAGGAAGACGACTCCGAGAAGCGTGGCGATGAGCGTGAGCTAAACATTCCAAAGCGTAGCCAAGTTAAGAAGACGAAAGCCTTGCTGGAGGATGCAGCTATTGTGTTAGCTTTCGACAGCTGTGATGGAATCTTTGGGCTAGAAGTTTCCAAAGGCCGTTCCGGAGGCGAGGGAGAAGGCATAGAAGGAATATTCTTACCTTCCATTGGGTATATTGAGGAGAACAGTCAGCAAGTCGTAGAAGAGTTGTTTGCAGACGATATTGAATTTTAAAGGAGAATGTTAAATGAAGTATAGAGTAGACTTTTTCAAAGAAGGGGTACAAATATGAAAGCAGTTAAGAATCCACTTTTTGTAACAACCTTTTCCAACAACTGGTCAGTAAGCGTGGCAAGAGTTGATGATGGAGAATATCGCTGGAGCGTATGCTATACAAATCCAGAAGGCTACTCTGTTTATAGTATGTATGAAACAGCTTCGGAAGTCTTTTCAGAGCTGGCTAAAGTACAGAAATATGAGGAGGACGAATAATGGTAGAATTTATGTTAAAGCTCTGGGCTTGGAGCAAGTTTTTTGAATGGGCTTTTGGAGCAGTCGTGGTAGTAGTTTTCGTAGTAGCTTTGTTAGTATACTGGGCAATCCCTTCGTACAAGCTTCGAAAAATAAATAAGAAATAGTATTGACAATTCCTCTAATTGATGTTATGATTAATTCATAAGTTGATTGGAGGAATTTTAAATGACATATGCACAACGTATGAAAACATTCTACAAGGCTCATGAAAACGACTTGGCCTTGATTGGTAATAAAATTGAATCACATAACTTCCAAGTAGTCTATGACAAAGACTCCGGAGAGTTTCTGAAAGTCCCTACGAAAGTCTCTTTCGCAGCTTGCAAAAATAAGGCATGCAAACTGTGTAAGGAGATTACTGAGCTAGGTAAGATAGCTGATGAAGTAGCTCATGCCAGAATCATTAGCAGAGGCTGGGAGAAGGCTTCTTTATACTCCATTGCACGACTGGCAGATACTGGGATGAATTTAGAGGACATTGCAGAGGCTTTGGAAACGACTCCAGAAGTTATCCGAGGGCTGATTAAGGACGATATCGAATCTGAGGGATGGTCGATGGAGGATGTTGTACGGCTATTCAGAACGACTTTCCAAGTCTCTACAACAGTTATGTATGAGCTAATTCCATATACTGCGGAAGACGTTCGGAAAGCTATTTTAATAAACGGTAAAAAGCTTACTACACTGACTGGTAAGCCACTACATTTAGAGGAGGAAGAAAGATGAATAAATACCATATATACTACCGTTTAATTGGGTCACAATTCACTGATTACTGTGTAGTAGTAACTAATTCTATACAGTCTGCAATTGACAATGCACTAGAAGATATAGAAATTAATGAGCACGTTTTTTTTATCAGAGATTGATATTTGTCACGTTGAGAAAGTGGAGGAGGAAGAGTAATGAGAGAATATAGTTCAAGAAGATTATGGAGCACTGTAGGAGGAAAGGTAGTTATCCCAGAAGCTATTGCAGACTATTTGGAGAGCTTCCAAAGGGGAGGCATCTGGACTATGAATGATAAAGAGGATGCTGCACGACGTATTTGTAATGTTGGTTGGGGGCATTGGGTAGAAGGATCTACTGGAGAAAAATATGACTTCGGGGAAGATCCTAAGAAGTATCATAATATGTTTGGAGGAGAGACTCGTTTTCATATCCTTCGAGCACTTATGGACGGCTACGTAGTACATGCTCCAAAGGTTGCTGTAAGGTTTGGCACGAAGTTTGCAAAATCATTCGAAGTAGATTCAGAACGTACTTCAATGACTTATCGGTGGATGCCTGATCGGGAAGATGAGTACGGCTATATGAGAAGCTATGTACTAACACTTTCAGACTACCTTGAGCCATGGAATTACAGAGATGCTTTAATGCTACAAGAAGATTTTGGAGGGGAGATTGTTAAGTATGGTTAAGAAACTGTTTGAAGTATATGTGACGTATGGTAAGGGCGATGGTGAAGAGCTTCGGGAGAGCTGGGTAGCAGAAGATACTCCAGAGAACCGAGCAGCGTATTTGGACGACCTTTGTTACAGTGATGAGTTTGCTGACTCTGAGAGTAACTTCATAGACGGAAAAAGCAATATCATGAACTACTACTGTTATGGTGGCGATTGGGATGATCCTACTGGGGGATGGTTGCAGGTAAGTAGTTATGAGGAAAAGCGAGAAGACCTTGCCAACGAGTATGACAAGGAAGTTAAACGACTCAAAAAACAATTCGGACGTGGAGAGTGATTATATGAATAAAGCATTATCTTTAGTAGACATTATTGAACAGCTGCCTGACACGCCTGTGGGAACACGCTTCGAAACAGACTATGGAAGCGAGCTTTATGTAAGTACTCAAACAGAGCCTCAAGCAGACAGTCAAAAGGTTCTTAAATGGAAGTCCAATGACAGGTTAGTAGGTATTACCGAAGTAACTGTTGGAACTACCTACTACCTGATTCCAGACTACATTGAGATTAGCTGGCAGGAAGCTTTTGAAATGATTAAGGAAGCTGTTGAATCATTCCACCATCGAACAACAGGAGTTTTCATTGAAGGTGACGGTGGATTCCAAGCGATCACTACTATAGATGACTTTGAGGAAGACCTTGACATCGGAGACTTCATCGACCTATTCCGTATGACATTTTATAAATCTAATAAATAATCTTTGGAAGAGCTCTTGACAGGGCTCTTTTTATGTGCTATTATAAGAAGGTAAACGAAAGGGGACAAACTGTATGAAGATCTCAGTGAATGTGACATCAGTTACCGAAGATAATAAAGCTAAGGAAAAGATTAAGAAAGCCTCTAAGGCAAAGGAAATACCAACTATGGAAGAGTCGTGGGAGCTTATCTACAGCCGTAAGAACTCTCCTACAGACTTGGCAAGACTCCAAAAGGTGGAGGAATGGTTTAAGGAAGGAAAGATTGGCCGAGAAGCTGGCAAAGAGTCCAAAGCCTTTACCAAAGCTGAGGCACTACGCCTTTACAAAGCTATCCAAGAGGCTGAACGTAAGGAAAAGATTGAGGAAATGGCTACTAAAGAGTGGGAAAAGTATCCACTGATCTCTCAAGAAGATGCCGAACAGTGGGTTGATAACTGTCTGAATGCTGACGACGACTACTTTGCAATGGACTTTGAAACAGTCGGAGATAACGGTGGTAAATACAAGTATCGAGAGCAGATAGCAGGCTTCTCACTAACCTACCGATTCAATGGAAAGCTTGTCAATGGATACTTACCAATCCTCCATTACAAGGAGACGGCTACTGGAGAGTTTGTCGAAGATCCTCGGAACGTCAGCAAAGGGCTGTCCTACCATCTCATCGAAAAGCTGTTCCACAGCCCTAAGAACTCCATCTGGCATAACGCCACTTTTGACTTAGGCTTGGTAAAGGCTGCCTTAGACATCGAAGCAACTCATATGCCACACGATACAATGGTTATTATGAAGCTATTGAATGAGAACTTAAGCGACGTTCGGACACCTGCATTTCCAAGCGGAGTCGGATATCAGTTGAAGAACCTTGCAGAATACTTCTTGAAGATTCCGTCTGATACCTTCGGGGAGCTGTTCGGAAAAGATGCAAAGTTTGGCTACGTTCCATTGGATGCCGCTAGATGGTATGGTGCAAAGGATACTTACGTAGGCTTCTTGCTCTTTGAATGGCAGATGAACATTCTTAATAAGTCTAGCTTTGCAAAAATTAAGAAGTATTATGAGCGTATTGAACATCCATGTATCAAAGCTACTTTCATCATGGAGTCAGAAGGCTTTGTAATTGATGAGAGAGAAGTAGCCAAACAGCGTGAGGAAGGCTACAAGCACTTGGACGAACTCCAAGAGGCTATTCAGGAGACTTTCGGGGACGTTAACATTGGCTCTCCACAGCAGTTGTCTAAGATGTTGTACTTTGACAATGATTGGAGCAAGTATGTGACACGTGATAAGAAGTCTATCCTCAGTGGTCATGTAGGCTTTGACGACCATTACATTAGCAACAACCGTAAGTTTGCTTTAGTTGAAGGCAAGAAGCTTTTAATCAATCCTCGGGTAGTTAATGGAGAAACTGTCGGAGACTCTCTGCCAGCCGACTCAGATGCTCTGAAAGCCATTGCCAAGCATCACGAAGAAGTCCAGTTGATTCTTGATTGGAAGGATGAGAGCAAGCATTTATCAGCCTTTGTAGATAAGATTAAAGACTTCATAGAGCCCGACGGAAAGCTGCACGGAGACTTCAAACAGGTTGGTACAGTAACTCTACGCTATGCCGCAGCTAACCCAAACCTCCAACAGCAACCTTACAAGGCTCGTAACATGTTCGGTATTGGAGAAGATTCGTTAATCATGTCGGCAGACTTCTCACAGCAGGAGCCAAGGCTCATGACTCATATGTCTAAGTGTAAGGCTCTTATTGAAGTCTATCAACAGGCTCGTGATCTATACTCTGAAATGGCTTCGGCAATCTTTAATAAACCTATCGAAGAGTGTGGAGATGGCTCCATCTGGCGTAAACGTACCAAAGTCGTTGTATTAGCTATCATGTATGGAATGTCGGCATGGTCTTTGGCAGAGTCTTTGGGAGTATCCAAGGATGAAGGACAGAAGATGATTGACGACTTCTTCAAAGCCTATCCGGAGGTTGATCGATGGATAAAAGATAACCAAGAAGAGGTTAAGAAGAACCGCTATGTAGAAACTCTTTGGGGGACTCGCAGACGGTTTGTGCAAGAGGATTTCAGCGTCCTTAAGAAGGCTTGGAATGACTTAACTCCAGAAGATAAGAAGACTCGTTCAATGGTTAACAGAGCACTCCGCCAGACAACTAATTTCAAAGTCCAAGGAGGAGCTGCTTGCCAAACTAAGCAAGTAATCGTTGCAATGGTTCCGAAGTTGCAGGAGCTGTCCGAAAGACGTGGCAAGAAGCGTTGCTTTAATCTGCTTGCCCAAATCCACGATGAGGTCTTATTCAAAGTTCCAAAAGACGTTACTCCCGAGGAAGTAGCAGCCATTGAGGATGTCATGATTAACACTGTTAAATTAATTGTTCCGAGCAAGACTGACATTGCTATCGGAAAAGTCTGGGGCAAGTTGGTAGACAGAGAGGAGTTTTTTAATGGTCGTTAAATGGAGGCCAATTAAAGGATTTGAAGGTATGTATGAGGTAAGTAATACAGGGATTGTTAGGAGTTTGAATCGTAAAGTATTTAATGGAAAAGTTTGGTATCTTAAAAAGGGTAATATAATTAAGTCGTCGTTAAATCATCCTAAAGGATATCTAAAAGTAGGTTTATGGAAAGATGGTAAGCAATATATTCACTATATCCACCATCTTGTATATGAGGCGTTCCTTGGAGAAAGAGATTTAACTAAGGAGCTCAACCATATTGACGAGGATTCACAGAATAATTGTTTAGAGAATCTCGAAGAGGTAACTCCATTAGCTAATAAACATCATGGAACACGCATTGAGAGGTGTGCTAAGGGGCATCTAAAACCTATTGAAGTTACCTTCGAAGATGGTTCAACTATGAATTTCAGTGGCCAGAGACCTTTCATGCAGGAGCACCCTCAATATAAACAGTCGGGGATTTCTAAGGCGCTAAAATATGGCATCAAATATAAAGGTACATCCTTTAGATATATTAAATAGGAGGAAGATTAAATGAACGAAGAGATTAAGCAAGAGATCGCCAAGAACTTTACGAAGGTTAACGACTACATCATGGAAGCAACTAAGCGAGAGCTATCTAAGACGTGTAAAGACGGTCGTTTCTTAGACCACTCCCTTTATGCTCTAGTAGCTAAACACGATGTCGAGCAGGAATTCGAAAAGCTTATCAAAACTTTCGAACTTATCGACGAGGAGCGCAAGCTAATGGGTAAGCACGACTCGATGATGAGGGACTTTCGAGATGCTGGTAAGCCTTCTGGATATGCTTTGAAAGACTTCAAGAAGCTATCGAAAGACCAGTTGGCAAGGGTAGCCAAACTCCAATCCAGTATGATTTATGTAATGGCTGATTGGGGATACTACAACGACGGTAAGGAAGAGAGACTTAACGAGATTCGCAAAGAGTTGGAGGACATCTACAATGAAGCCTAATTTGAAAGACTATCTGATAGCTACTGGACAGTTTTTAGGGGCACTAACCATAGCAATTTGCATCATTTTGCTACTATTACTAACCATCTTCGTTCTAGCAAATTACCAAGTAGTGGCAATAGGTCTTGGCTTTGTTATAGGAATAGCTGCATTAATCTGGTTTTTTGGAGGATGTATTCATACCCTAGCGATCTCCCATGCAAGAGACAGACTTGACAAAGACGATGAAATGTGATATAATGGGACAGGTAGAGGAGGTCGCTTTATTGACTAATGTAGAAACGATTCATGAGGCTCCATTAATATACAATGGAATCCAGTCAGACAAGTATTTCATAAGCACCCGAGGAGTCATTCGAAATATTAAAACGAATAAGTGTTTGACTCCTCAAGATACTGGCTACTTACATGTACGAATCCCTCACGGAGATCAGACGATTAATGTTAGGATTCACAGAGCTGTGGCAGAGACTTTCTTACCCCGACCGGAAGGCTGTGATGTAGTCAATCACAAAGATGGCAACAAGCAGAATAACGACGTTTCCAACTTAGAGTGGGTAAGTCAATCAGAAAACGTTTTGCACAGCCTTGAACAGCGTTCGGGAGAGATTATTCTAGACGACTTCATTGTAACAGTCCCTGTAAGTGGATTCCGAACATATCATATTAAAGCTGTGTCCAAAGAGGCTGCTAAGGAAGTTATCAAAAGCGGTGGCACAACCCCACGCTCACAGCATTTTGAAGAGCTGATTGGGAAAGCAACTATCATAGAATTTGGACAATTTTAATCATGGAGGTTTACATTTAATGGCAAAAGGTTTAGCAGCAGTTAACAAGGCTTCCGGACAGACTTTGGCACAGAAGATGGCAATAGACTTTGCACAGGAGCTTGATCGCTTTTGTGCCACCGGATTTAACACAGACTTACAAATAACTAAGCAACTCTATTCTCAGTATATCAACGTTCTTGACAACAACCCCTTTGAAGACTTTCCGAAAGGCGTTCCATTCTTCCGTTCAAGTGGCACTGGAAAATGTCTTCGTGAGCAGACTCTCCGAGCGATTGATGCCTTAGAGTTTACCAATAATGCAGACAAGCGTTTGGTAAGCCCTTGGCAGAATCGTTGGCAAAACATCGGTACAGCTATCGGAGACATGGTGCAGTTGTATGTCTTAATGATGGAGAAGCATTATGAACGACTTGTTGGAGAGCCTTGCCACTTCCGATTTGAAAGGACTCCAGAAGGTTACCCGATGTTTGAAGAGTTTTCCACGACGTTCCAAGAGTTCAAGAGTGGTAAGATAAACTTCATTACCGGAGGCTCTTTGGACGGCATTATGATTTACACTGACCCAGAGACTGGAAAAGAGTATCGGGTAGGACTTGAGGTTAAGTCTAAGCAAACAACTTATGCAGCGACTGGTCATTGGTCTATGAAGGAAGCTAACTCCAAACACGTATGGCAGGTTACTAACTATGCTATGCTAAAAGACCTTGACCAGTATCTCATCGTCTATGTAAACGCCTCTCACAAAGGCTGGAACATGACTGAGGAAGACTATGCCAAGTACCCAGATTTCCGAGTATTTGGGGTGGAGACTCCAGAAGAGAAGAAGAAAGAGGTTCGGAATCGTTTCTTCACAGCTGTTGAAATGGCTCACGAAGGAGTATTTCCAAAGCTTTCATTGGCTGATTTCCAATTCAACGACTACAAGACAGCTTGCGCTTTAAGCCTTACCTATAGGGAATTAGAGGAACTTAAGTTAGAAGCTTCCACTAAGTTTGAAAAAGAGGCTATCAAAGAGATTGAACGGATTCGAAAGGATATTGTGTAATGGAACAATGGAAAGAGATTCAAGGATTCCCAGACTACTCCATAAGCGATCATGGAAATGTATATAGTAAACTTTCTAAGAAGTTGCTAAAGCCTAATAAATTAGCTAGGGGATATTATCAGGTATGTATTTCGGGCAAGAGAAAGCTGGTTCATCGATTAGTGGCAGAAGCTTTTATTCCTAACCCCGAAAATAATCCCCAAGTAAATCACATTGACGAGGATAAATTTAATAATCATGTCAGTAACCTTGAATGGGTAACCGCCAAGCAGAACTCTAATTATGGGACTCGGGAGCTTAGAAGAATAGCTTCCGTTTCCAAAAAGGTTATCGCTACACCTATTAAAGAAGGAACTCCAATCTTATTTAACAGTATAATTGATGCAAAAGATTGGGGATTTAACCCAAGTCATATAACCTCTTGTGCTAAAGGTAAGCGAAAAAGCCATGGAGGGTACACTTGGGAGTATTTCTAGGAGGAAGATTATGAAGATCACATATTACACAACTTTCACAATTACCTATCTAACCCCTATCTCCAATGAGTCTGGGGACGACATTTTCTATGAAACATATAGCTTCGAAGCCTCAGAAGGTTTTCCGGAGACGAAGGTTGAGGAGATGTTAACTGACCTTCATACAAATGGAGCAGTAATCATTGGAACAACCGAGGGGCTACTGTATTTAAACAACCACAACATCGCTTCTATCATGGTTCATAAGGAGGAAGATTGATGCGTTTCATGGCTTTTGACATCTCATCTGTTTCAACAGGTGTAGCAGTATTAGACCAAGAGGCTAACGGTAACCTTACGTTAGTCTTTACCACAAACATTATTACAAACTCCAAGGATAAGACTGGCAAACGCCTCCGAATATTTGCCGAAGAGATGACAGGACTTCTCAATGAGTTTAAGCCAGACTTTGTAATTAAGGAGACGACAATCTGTCGGATGGCTACTCAATTTATTAATATGAAGTTCTTCGCAGCCTTCGAGCTAGTCTTGGAATTAGAAGGGTACCCACGCTACTATGAGTATGGCCCGACGACTGTTAAGAAGGTTGTCGCAGGCTCTGGGAAGTCCTCTAAAGCAGACGTAGCAGAGGCTATCCAAATCTACACAGACGTTGATGTATCAGATATGACCACAGATGAAACCGATGCTATTGGAATTGCTCTTACTCATATTGGAAAGACTTCTATGCTCATTCCAAAAGCTGAGATCAATGCTGCTAAAGAGTTTGATGAGAAGCAGCAGGAAGCTATGGAGGCTGTCGGAGATGATGTTTAGAGTCCAAGTAACAATAGCTTTTATCTTTAAAGTTGTTATGGAGCTTGTGCAGTATCTATTCTATATCCTAGTAGCACCTGTTGCAACATTCGTGCAGGAGCTGATTGATAGCCTACTAGCATTTCCTTTTAGAGCTATCCGATTTGCTTGGAAAACCTATTGCACAGCTATGAAGACAGGAGAATTTCCATCACAAGCAAGGAGGAAGATTAATTGATTAAAATAGCATTAGCAGGAACTGCCCGGGCTGGCAAAGACACTTTTGCAAACGTCTTGGAGCAAGAATTATCCAAACAGGGTTATGAAGTTATTCGAGTAGCGTTTGCAGACTACTTAAAAGAAATCTATCAGCAATTCTTCGGTCATTTAGTCAACAACGAGAAGCCTCGGGATGCTTACGTAACCCTTGGAAATGCTTTTCGTGAGATTGATATAAACTTTTGGATTCGTCCAGTAGAGGCCATTAGAGATTATTTTGAAAATACAGAAGGCTTCGGAAAGCCAGTAGCAATGATTATCACTGACACACGTTACTTTAACGAAGCTCTCTGGGCTAGTCAAGAAGGCTTCTTAGTAGTCAAGGTAGATGCTGACCCACTGATCCGCCAAGCTCGTGCAGAAGCTTTGGGAGAGACTTTGAAATTAGATAATGAAGGGGATTCTGAGGTTGATCTCATTCAGCCGGACGTGACTATTCTAAATAATGGAGAAGCTGATTTCCAAGCTATGCCAGCAGTTGCCAGAGCAGCTATTGAAGAGTATAAAGCGAGGTTTGGGAAGGTTGATTAGATGCCATTGTATAATGAGATAGGTTTTTACAGAGCTATTACAGAAGCTGAGACAGCAGGGCAGTGTGCCTTGCATCTCAAACGCTTTGTGACAGTTGTCCTAAGACGTAGTAAACTTCCAGCAGAAGTCAGAGGGCTGTTTGTAGAAGAGGCCTACGAGCTGTTTCATAAGCTTTGGGGGGAAGATGTTCCAGATACCTTAGCTCACGCCTTAAGCACCTTCTACATGCAGGACGACACCACTGGGGGTCTTTCTGGAGACAATAAGTATGCTAAGTGTAGCAGCTTTGAGTATAGTTTCTACTCTTATCGAAAAGAGAAGCGGATAGCCACCGAAGACTATTTCCTAGAATCGGAATTTAGTCCTATGATAGAGAACTCCAAAGTCTATGGAGACTACATGGTTGACCAAGACTACTGGATTTGGCTTGAAGAAGTTATTGACAGAAGCAACCTTCGATCTGATGAAGAATACGTCTTCCGGAAGAATGTTTTGGAAGGCATATCCCTCAGAAAGTTGGAAGGATATAACGGACTTTCTAAAAGCACTCTAGGCAGACGACTGAAAGATGCACGTAAGAAGTTTACCAAAGCAGTTAAAAAGTATGGCAAAGAGGCAGGGTAACTCCTGTCTTTTTATTTTGCAAAAACTGTTGACAGATTCCAAAAGTCATGATATGATTAATTCATAAGTTAGTAGAGAGGATGTTGAATATGATGAAGCGGTATGAAGTAATCTATTACCTAGACTTTGAAAGCACTCCACGAAGTTATGTAGTGATAGCCCACAGCCCTGAGGAAGCTGTTGGAAAGACTTGTTGGAGAGAACGTGGGAAAGCTGTCCGAGTAGATATTGTTAATGAGGTTTAAGGAGGAATTGGAATGAATCCAGAAACATACGCAATGGTTAAATTAGCTCCAAAAAGAGTTAAGCCACTTATCACTTCTTTGTACATGGCTAACGCATCTTTGAATGAACGGATTGAGCAGCTTAATGACCGAATTGAATTTGAAGAAAATCGTACTCAGAGAGAAAGTTATAGGGTACGTGTGGCACGATACAATGACCAGATTCAAATTAATTACAATGTCATTGACCAACTGAACAGCTATTTAGAAACTATGGGGATGGAGTGAAGACATGACTAAAGACACCTATGTAGAAAACATTACAAGAACCTTTTGGAAGAACGTGGATGCTCTTCGACAGCTCCATCAGATGTCTTGGGTAGAAGTCTGTGGAGACGGAACCTCTTCAACAGGCTTTCGGAATAATACTCCACCAACCCTTGCAAAGATGGCTAGGATCGCTGAACGGCTCCATACAACTGTTCCAGAGCTTTTAGATGACAGTAGGTTGCCAGAGCCTACCGAAGAACTCTTCATTGTAACCCTCGGGGGATGGACTCTTACGAAGCTAAATAACAATCAGGCAGCCTTTACAAAGAACTGGGCTAACGAATCTTTAATGTTTTTCCGAGACATTCATGTAGCCTGTGATGCTGCTAAAGAATTTCCAGATGCTATAGTAGAGCTATGGAGCTAAGAATTTTTGAAACAGACGAGCTACAGCTTCTCGGAGAGCTTGTGGACTCGCATATTGAAATAGCTCATTCAGCACGTATTCCTTTGGAAGGATCGGCGCTGTCACAGGAGCTGGTCGGAGAGCTTTTAGAAAATAATTCACGAAAGCTGTTGACATTGTACAAGATACGTGGTAAGATTGGTTTATTGAAAGAGGAGGAGATATTATGCAAAGATATGTACGTTTGTTGAATAATGGAGGGTACCCAGATATTGACCAGTATGTCGGAAAAGTTTTCCCAGTTCCTTGGGATAGTTACAACCTAGTTGAGGTAAAACTTCCGGATGAGGTGTCACGATTTTTTAGCATATCTGATGGAGAGGCCGAGTACGTAGAACATCCAGAAGCTTCCCTAGATGTTGCTTTGAGTAATTTTATGAAGCAGTCGGATGAAATGATTAAAGCCCTAGAAGAGACTCAAGCAGCGTTAAAGGCCGCTCAGCAGGGGACAAAGGAGCCTAAAGTAGGAGATTTTGTAAAGATTAAGTCCAAGGATAATTTGGAGGTATCTACCAAGCTATATACAAGTCGTTGTGGTTACGTTGGAAAGATTGTAAAGGTAAGTAACAGCCTAGCAGAAAGTCGTAAAGTATTTACTGTAAAATTTCCACAAGCTTCTTTCTCTTTTCTGGAGTTCGACCTCGATCACTATGAGGCAAAATTTTACGAAAGTGAGTTTACAGTTGTGCCAGAAGGTACGGAAGGCTTACAAGGAGTCCAGCCATCTATTGGAGTATTTGGGATAAAGTCGGATCTAAAAACTCTAACAAATATTCCCGAAGAATGTATTAGTATGACAGGAGAATTTTACACAGAATTTTTGGATGGAAATGTAACAATTACAGAATAATTTTTTGACAGTTGCCGAAGGGTAGCTGTCTTTTATTTTTGCCAAGAAATTTGGAGGCAGATTTTTCAAAATATTTTTCTAAGTTAAGGGATATTTTTAAAATTATTTTTCTAGGAATGGAGTAAATTTTTAAAAATTTTTCCTTTAATTTTTCAAATTATTTCAACAAACTATTAAAATAGCACTATAACAGCTTTTTAACGTCGTCAGAGGAGCATTCTAAGCACGTTTCAGATCAAAGATTGGACAATCATCCGTTAAAAATCATCTGACAGCCTTTCAATCAGCCTCCATAATAAAAACTTACCACGTCTTGGCCAAGCTTTTGCCACAGCTGCCAATAAGACTACATCAAGTAGCACAAAACTATTCAAATAACTCATATCCATCCTAAAATAACATTTAACTAATGGATTTCCCCAGAATTTTATAACAGTCCCCCGGGATTTTTAAGAAAAATCACTTAAAACATCATGACAGGCGTACGAGGTTTCCAGCAGCTGTCCACAGGATGCACCCCGGGATTTTTTAACAGTTTTCACTTAAAACGTCATAGCCTATACACAACATTATCAAGGCTTTTCCACAGCTTTTAAGCTTCTTTTAGACGACTTTTGAACAAGATCAGGAAGAAGTCTCGCTGAAAGTTTTCTACTATATAAGGCGACTTTTTGGACAGCTTTCGAAAAATAAAATAAAAAACTTTTAGCAAAGCTATTGCAATTTAAAAAACGTCATGGTATATTGGTATCAAGTTAAGAGAAAGGAAGTTGAAAAACATGACTTATAACATTTATACAAACGACAATTTTTACGCCACTTGTGGAAGCCTAACTGCTGTTTATAGTCTTGTAGCTAGTCTTGAAAAGTATATTTCAAAAGATAAGATAAAAGTGTTGACAGTCGCTTGATATTTTGATAAGCTTATGACGAGATCAGGAAAGGAGGTTTTATAATGGTTGTTTCATGGCTGATTTTAGCGCCTGTATGTGTCGTGGCAAGCGCCCTTGCTTTTGTTGCTTGGTTAGATGATTAAAATAAAATTGTTGACAGCTGTTTAAAGAGCTGTTACACTGTACCTACAAAATAAAAAATTGAAAGAGGTTATAAAAATGAATAAAAATATGATTAAAGAATTTTTGAGCGAGTATGAAGAAAATGGCACACTGTTAAATATAGAAATTAATATCGGCAATAATGATATTACTATTGTGGCAGATAATGAAATGAATGATATGGAAGACGGTTTTCTAACTGTTTTTATAGATACAAACTCAATAGAACTAACAAATGAATTATATGAATATTTGAAAGGTATTAAAAAGGAAAATACAAAATTGCAAATTACTACAAACTAGATAAAAAATAAAAAATTGAAAGAGGTTATAAAAATGAACGAACAAAAACATTATATCACAGTCGGAGAAATTCTTGAAACTATAGAAGAAAGCTTTGGGCTGAGCGATTGGGAAACTGTTAAAAAGGAACTTGAAGCAATGCAAAGCCCAATCAACTTTACAGGAAAAACAGCACCAACTTTAAGCAAAGATCACTTTGGGCGAATCTCTTTACTAAGCTTTTTTGAAGAGATGGAATATGCAGGCGAATGGTTAACCGTTGACGAATTTAAAGACTATTTCAACGAATTAGACAACGATTGGGGAGGCGTTTCATGGTATGAATATGGTGCCGACAATACTTACAATTATTGTGGCTACCTTGAAAGAGATTTAAACTTTATTATCTATGAGAATGATTGCACAGAAGAAACTCTGGTTTTCTTTGCTGTCCATATTGGCATAGACGTGCGAGCAGGTTATACAAAATACTTTTCGATGAAATTCGACAACCTTTACAAATTTCAAGAAAAACTGTCTGAACGCTTCGAGCTTGCTTTCCTAGAATATAAGGACAGTGACGGAGATATTCAAGGAATATCTTTATATGGTTCAGCAACAAGCGAATATATCGAAGGCTATTTCAGATTTGACGATAGAGACTTCGAAGAATGTATTGACGTATACGACAAAGAAACGGCTATCGAAAGCCTAACCGAGTTTATGAAAGATAATGAAATTGACTTTGTCGAAGGCTCTTTGGAGGTTGTCGACTAATGGTTAAAAACGAATATAAAAGCATGTATGAAGCAGAAAAAGAGAAGAAAGAAAATAGCCTCGTAAATAAGTCTTTCAAACGAGGCTTCACAACTATCAACAGCTTAAAACGTTCCCTAGTCCTAGCAAAGACTTCTCAAGAGGCATTACAAGGCTTGCCAAACGATTCAAAAAGCTATCATGAAACTATGCAAATGCTAGAGGATAATCTTTTGAAAGCTTCTGCTCTTATGTTAAGTGTAGAACTAGATTTTAGAAACATACACCACAGTTTTAAGAAAGGAAGTGAGTGACTTGCTACCTATCTTATGGGCAGTTTTTGGTATAGCTGTCTGGACTACTCTTAAAAAAGCTTGCCAAAAACTTTCCGACTACTTAGAAAGACGAAAGGACAAACAATTTCAAAAAAGACTTGAAAAACAGTTTGAGAAAGCTTATAATAAAGTCACAGGCAAAGGCTTGCTGAAAACGTATCGAAGAGGAAAGCTATCCATAAATAACCTAGCGTTACTTTTGGAGGCTGTCAAAGAAGTTGACCCGCTTCTCTATGAAGACGTGGTAAGAAAGCTTTCTGATATGATTAGAAAAGAAGAAATAAGGAAAGGACTGGCAAAGCCTAGTGAGCTGATAGAAACACCGAGCTTTTTTGGAGATGATTCAGATGATGACTTGATAACACTTGATAAAGATTTATAGAAAGGGCTAGTGACTATGAAAAATAAACAAAAAATAATTGCCATCATTAACGATCTGAAAGCTGATAACTTTTTTAACATCGACGATGAAAGTAGAAAAAATATTCAAGTAAGCATTGAACTATTGCAGTCAGAATTAGGTATCACTGAAATCGAGTTGCAAAAAGACTTAGAAAGTAGATAAGAGAGGAGGTCATGAAATGTTAGAATCGTTTATTTTCATAGCTGTTGCATTAATTGGTGGAAGCTTTTGCACAAGTCGATCAATGAAACAATTAGACGAAATTATAAAAGAAGCAGAAATTTTTAAATAAACTATTGAAATTGTAAAAAAGCTATGCTACACTATAGAAAAGAAATTGAAAGGATGATAAAAATGTACGCAACCATGGAAGAATACCAAGCTCTGGAAAAAGCTTTTAACGTAAGATCTCAAAAAGCGTATGACAAGCTTATGCTTGAGCTTTCAAAACTAGGATATCGCTGGCTTACACATGAATATTATGAGCCTATCAAAATAGATTACTTTTATAAGAACGGTAGAAATACTTTGATCTATGCTGTTGACGGTTCCATTTTATATGGTTCTTTAAAAGAAGAAAAAGAAACGCCTTATAAAGTTTTTAAGCCGTCGGACTGTCTATCAGATCAATTAGAAATAATTTAAAAAAGTTTAGCTAAATCTATGGACATTAAGCAATAAAGGTATTAAACTAGGATCATAAGATAAAGGGAGGAAGTTTTTGAGTATGAATCACTATAAATTATATGTAGACATGAAAGAGGGAACTCACGACTATGTTTCAGCAACCATCTATAATATGTTAGATGAAAAAGTTTTGGAATTAGACGAAATTAGAAAACCTGAAAACGTATCAGACTATAATCACGAGTGGAAAACAGGACTTTATTCACACTATGAAAGAATTGCAATGCTGGAATTAGACGATTATAACGCTACTTTTTCACACCTATAGATAAACATGGGAGGCATACAAAATGAAACTAAAAAACTTTACAATTACAATGCTAACAATTATTACAGTTTTGAATATAACTTTTCTCATAGGTACAAAAGCTTATGAGAAAGGCTATCAAGAAGCTTCGGGAGCTAACAAAGTCAACAATGAGCTTCTCGCAGAAGCAGAAGATACTATCGAAAGCAACCGTAACATGATTGCAGACCTTAATAAAAAGCTAGACTCGTACGCAACTATCAAGGCAGACTTTGTTATAGTTGAAAGTGACACGAAAAAGCTATACGTCTACCCTATCGACAACGATAAGAAAACTATTCAGACATTCAAAGTTGACGAGGGAATCGGTTTGGAGGCTGTCAACAAATAATCAAATAGGCTTAGAAAGGCTACTCCGATTGTGGAGTGGCTTTTTTAATTATTAAGAAAAGATTAAGAAGTGATCTGTTATTGTTTGTTAAATTAAATGCTTTCAAAGCCGGCAGATAGGCTTTTATTCCACTTGTTTATACGTGTTGGATGTTATTCTTAAGAGGGCGTGGGACTTAACTTTTTTAAAAGGGTATCTGTTATGAGAGTAACAGATTATAATAAGCTATTATAAAAGCTATTCCATTATCTATTACCAAGCATGCTTTCAACAGCCTTTGCAAAAGCTTCCCAAGGCTTCCCAAAGCTTAGGTAAGTAACTGTCAACAGCTTATCCAGAAGCTATTAGAAAGCCTGTCAACAGCTTATCCTAACGTATAACTAAATAGTCAGAAGAGAAGTTGCACCATTGATTGGAGTAGCTTCTTTTTATATCCTCTTAAATAGCTCACGAGAAGCCCTCTCAGACGTTTAACTATAGCAAGGTAAGCTACTATTATCCTATCATTTGGAGGGCGTATATGAGAATATACAAGGCATATATTCAAAGGCTATTATAACAACTATTATAGGCGTTACTCAAACGGTTATTCTGGAACGTGGTGCACAACTATCCGAGTAGCTGTTCCGGTAACTGTTCGAGAGTCTTTCTGATCGTCTGATAATAGCTTATAATGGAGTATGTTGCATGGTGTTCGATAGGCTGCCAGGCACCTTGCCGCAGCTGTCAGAGTACAGTCAATAAGTCAAACATAAACGTAAAACCTATATAGAGCCGACAACCAACTGCCGACCAGCTGTTACTGTCCTTATGGAGTGGCTTCTGTAGGCTATCGAACAGCTGTTCGCGTATCTATTGACCTAGTTTACATAATGTGTATTATACAAAGTTGACATGACACATTGACTCAACTGTTCGACAGTCTCGACACACGTTGACCGACGACCGACCGACGAGACACACGACAGACTCACGAACAGCTGACACGATAAGCTATCTGACAGGCTTCCCAAGGCGTACCATACACCGTTGACCCCACCAAGGGAGGGGGTCTTGCCACAGCTGACCGAAGGCGCGCGCACTATCAGCCTCTTAGAAATTCTGCAAGTTTCCGTGTGAGGCTGTCCGATTTATTTTTTCTGGATCTTCTATATAGGGCTGTCCGATAGCTTTCCGACAGACTCCGAAAACGGCTGGCCAATTTTATTTTTGCAGTTTTCCTAATAAGACTTCCGACAACTGTTACGATCACACGCACGATAAGCTGTTTGGTTAGTTTATTTATAACTCCATACATAACAAAATAAGCCGCCCTTCGACAAGCTGTCAAAAGGTGGCTCAATCAATTATTATGGAGGCTTAGGCAAAGCTCCAGTAGAGACCTTTGTGAGTCTTTTGGCGGCCGTTACAGCAGCTACTGATATGCCCCGGATGGAACCCCATACGAATAGCCTCTGCGGCACTTTTGAAGGTGTACACTATGTTTCCTTCTGAGTCCTTTGCAACAACTGGCTTGGAAAGTTTTTCTGTAGCTAGTTGTCTAGCCGTTCCATGGAGGACATTATGCTGATAGGTACACCATTCGAGGTTGCTGGCACAGTTGTTAAGTTTATTCTCGTCTATGTGATTTACTATTGGAAAGTTGTTGGGGTTTGGACAAAAAGTCTCTGCAATAAGCCTATGCGTGTAATACGACTTACCATTTACCCTCACTCGACGGTACCCAGTGGCTTGCACATAGCCCAAACGTTCCCTTAACTTGCCCTGCGCATCTAAAGAAGCAACTCTTCCAGATGGATGTGCCATAGCTGTAGGGATGCTGGGGATAGGCTTCCATTCTGACAGGTATTCAATAGCTTTACCAAGGTTCTTCCGAGGCTTTCGGGAGGCTAATGAGTGACGTGCATTATGGCTTGCTGTGCAGATTTCTAAATTCATTACATTGGCGTTTGTTTTAACTTCGTCAATATGATTAACAACCCAGACTTCTGGAATATCTCCAATAAAAGCTTTGGCTACAGCCCTGTGAATACGCAGAGAGCTTTTTCCTCTACCCACAGAAACTGAGGGATAACTTCCTGCAAGAAAACCTTTCAAGACTCTCCCACGTCTCCCCTTAATCTTTCCCTCCATATTGACAAAATATCCCTCAGCCCCTTCAACAGGCTTCCAAATAGTTGGGTCATAAACTCCTTCAAATCTAATCGGCTTCAAATAACTTTCCTCCTATACTTATCAAAGCCGCCTTCCCACAGCTTTGGAAAGCGACTCTATTAGCTTATTTATATTTAGTGTCCAGCAGGTTTATGATAGCTCTTACTAAACTCTTCCGCTGCTTTTTAGCTGGGCTCTCCTGCATCAATGCCCCTACTCTCCATGTTGGAGTGCCATGTTCTTCACGAGCTTCTTCAAAGCGTTTAGCAGTTGATTCCAAATCCTTTCCAGCAAACCTCTTCATAAGCTCAGCTTCCTGCTGATGTAACTCCTTCCAGTAGCTATCGTCAACGACTTCCGACTGAGGCTTTCCCAGAGTCTCATTGCTGAACAGCTCAGTGGAGTCTTTGGCAGACTTCTTGGCAGCTTCGGAAACCTTTTGAATTCCTTCCAATAGCTCCGGAATCTCCTCACGAGACTTCTCAAGTAGTAGACTGTCTAAAGCATCCTTAGCCAATATGTCCGCAGCCTTTTGGACAGCTTCCAGAGCAGATGCCTGCCACTGCTCCTCCATCCGCTCTCTGGTAGCCTCTAGGCAGTCTTCAAAGGTTACCTTCTTAGTAAGTAAATAACGGCTATCACGAGCCTCAGATAAATCGAACTCCACTTCCTCAGCCTCTTGTAAAGTCTCCAAGCGGTCGGCCAATTCATTTAGGGTGGAAGCATGCTTCGTAAAACTTTGAGTAAAGTATGCCTCAACGTCTCCTTTCATGACTAGTATGGAGTCATCTTTAACATACTCAGCCACAGCCCTCAGAAGCCTTGGCAACAGCTTCTCTGAAATCACTAGGCGACTATTGCAGTGGTCTACCCGAAGGTCTGGCTGATATTCTGTTGGAGTGCTTGGGTTATACTTTTTGATGTCAATGGAATAGTCTAGCATAAGATAATTCCTCCAGTATCTTCATAGTCTATCTCAATGTCGTTGATGGAGTCTAGGTAAAGGTCTGCTGAGCCAGATGCCCGATAGATGCTGATAGGAGTGTCCATAGGATAATCCAGTAGCTTGTGGACAAGCTCTCCAATAGTTCCGGCAGGAAGCTTTGTGAATGACTGTTCCAAGACGTCTGCATCTAATCTATCACTCCATGGGTCGAGTAAACCTCCAATGTCGTAGCAATTAGTTTCCGAATCTACTGATAGGACTTTGTAAAGGTCTCCTTCATAATCTAACAGTAAGTCTCCTTTGGAGTATTTCATTGGTCTATTTACCATAGAGTCACTTCCCCTTCCTCAAATTTACTAATTATTTCTACATCTTTTACGTCAACTTTCCATCCATTAGTGTTCCATTGGCAAATACTAACACTGTCAGTAGGATCATGCTTGGACAGCTCATGGATAAGCCATGCCACAGTTCCTATAGGAGCTTTTCGCCATATCCACTCAGCACTTGCGCTAGGGTAATTGAATACTTTACCATTAGCTACTCTAATAGTATATTGCTTAAATTCCTCTGAGGCTTTAATTACCTCGGCGCTCATCCGTGGTTCTTCTGGATCTCTCCCAGCATCTACTAAAACATCTCCTACTTCAAACTTCATTTAATCTCCTCCAATAGTTTTTTACGAGCTTTCCAATGCTTTTCCCCAGCCCTCATGTCTCTTGTCACATAGTAGTGGAACTTTTTCATAAGCTGGTGGTACAGTATTTTAAGCTTTTTCATAAAAATCCCCTCCAATCACATTAAACAAAGTACAATAAAAGCTACGAAAGAAGCTCCTATCAATAGCAGCATTCCAAAGACTAAGCCAAGGAATTGCCAGAATTCTTTAAACTTGCCAAGATAGCATAAAACTGCTATGAATGGAGCCAGAAAGATGATCCAACAGATAAGTAGTAGTAGTAAATTCATCATACAGCCTCCTAAAAACTTTTATAGAGTTATCATAACACAAAAAAAGAGCCCTGTCAAGAGCTCTTCGCAAGTTTGTTAGTTGATTTTAAAGGCATTTTCAAATTCTGCGTCTGCCATCCACTCGCAGCATTTAGATTTTTCCCAGAATACATTAACAGGAAGTGTGTCATTCGGGCTATCTTCTACTTCAAAGATAATTGCCACATCCCCTCTATCAGGGAATACCATAGCATCTCGAACGGCATAGGTACGGCCTGATTCGCAGGTCAATGACTTAGCTGGGTAAGCAACACTTCCAGTCTCTTTCAGTGGTTCTGGATGCTCCAGCGCCTCGATTCTAGCAGCTAATTCAGTCGTACTATTAAGTGCTCGGTCAGCGGTGTACTGAGCGTATAAAGCGTGGGATTTAGCAGCATCTGCCTCCTCTTGTAAATTAGCCTGTACCAAAGCCTCCCCAAGGCGTTCTCCATCAAGGCTGATTGGAATAGTCACATCGACTTCTTCATTAAGATATTTGACATCTGAGGCAGCTTCATCGAAGCGCCCTTGTAAATAAGCATCCAAATCTAAGCCTTCTCGTAATACTCGTTCATAGTCTTCGTGAGATAAAATAATTTTAGTCATTTAATAGTCTCCTTAATTGAATGGAATGTGGCGTTCACGGAAAAATTCTGCCATGTCTCGTCCAGTAGTTGTTGTAATGTGAGGTAAGTCGGTTACAATTTGCTGTCCAAAGTTATCGTAAGTTTGATCGTCTTCAAATTCGAGACTTAAATCTTCGACAGGCTCCACGACATCTGTGATAATGTCTTCCAAAGCTTCCTGAACAGCCATGATTTTACCTAATTCAACTTCGTCAGCATATAAAGCATCTATCCCAAGCCGCTCAATACGTCGTTCAATTAGGTATTTAATAAGTTCTCCTACATTAAACATTATACAACCTCCTTCAATAAGTCAGGTCGAAAGCCTGTCCAAGTTACTTTTCCATTAATCACTACAGGAAATTGACTAAAACCACTGTCACGAAGGTGTTGCAACAACTCTTCGTCAGTTTCGTCAACAACAATCTCCTCAAACTTCGTTCCTTGCTTGTTCAAAAACAGTTTCGTCTGGCGGCAAGCGGCGCAGAAAGTACGCTTAGTATAGATTTTTAACAAGTTACCAGTCCTCCATATTGTAAAAATAGTTTCTTAATAGCTTTTCGGAATTCTTTCATTTTGGCACCTCCCTATCTAACAACACATTTCTAGAATAGCCCACAAGATCATCCATAGAATTAGGAATGTCCACAAACCTAGAAATAAAGCCGTTGCTGAAACGCCTACCACGAATAGTAGGAATAACCCTATTAGGAATAGTAGAAAAGCTACTAAGAGGCTTATCCAACAATTAAATTTGTCACTCAAAACTCATCCCACCCTTCCACGTAGGCGTATTCCTCTTCTGATTCAGGCTCCTTCTGATAGTAGTCTCCCTTTGCTAATTTCAAAGTACTCCGGATCTAGTTCAGATCCTATGAATCCTCTCCCTAAATTAGCACAGGCTACTCCTGTAGAGCCGCTCCCCATAAAAGGATCTAGTACAACGTCTCCCTCATTAGTTAAATGTTCCACTATCCACTGCATTACAGCTACTGGCTTCTGTGTAGGGTGACCCTTGCCTACCTTTTCGCTACTTGGAGTTAAGCCTGATTTAATCAGAGGTCGATCATAGGTATCACTGATCCGGTTGAATGTCCACTTTGCCCCCTTCTTAACTGCCCATACGGCTACCTCATAATCTACAATAAACCTCCGATCTCTATTACGAGGCATCGGGTTAGATTTTTCCCAGCGAATCATATCTTTAACCTCAAACCCTAGTGACTCCAAAGTAGCAGCGATCTCTCCTAGGTTTTTCCAAGCATTAAATATTAGGATATTTCCTCCCTTTTTAAGTTTTGGAGTAGCCAGTTCGATCCATGAGCTTAAGTCAAACTCCTTGTCCCACTCGCCAAAGTCAATCCCTCCTCTGCCCATGGACTGGAAGTTGTTATCTCTACTGATGTTGTATGGGGGATCTGTAATAATTGCGTCAATGCTGTTATCCTCCAGTGTATTAATGAACTCCAAGCTGTCTCCAAAGTTTAATGTAATCATTATAAATCACTCCTCATAATATTCATAATAAATCCAGTAGTTGTGCCAAACATTTGTGATCGCCAGTGGAACTCCCTCGTATGAGTACTACGAAGCATGGCAATGCTTAAGTCGATGAGATTCTCCTATAATGCCACTTCGAAGTCCTTTGGTCGCCGTTGAACATCGTGCGCAAAGATTGTCATTTGGAATCCTCCCTCAGCTCTACCAGAGCCGTTGTATCGCCGCCACTCATAACATTCCAATCAGATGAACTAAACGCTCCATAGAACACTCTTAGAATTTCATAGGATTTAGCAAGCTCTGTAAGTTGTTCGTCGATACCTGTATACTTGAGATGACCGTCTTCATCATACTTAGTGAACCCTTTCAGCTCTCTCCACTCAGTCATCTACTCCACCTCCAGTATCTTGGACATCCGTTTGATAGCTTCCTCAGCCTGTTTGCCAGACTCTTGAATCTTATTATCCAATCGTTCCTCCAAAGCATCTCGCACAGCTTCCGGAAGGTATCTGTCCAATGACAAATCCGCCATCTGCTTACGAGCTGTGGTCATGTTTGATAAAGCAGCTAGGTACACATCCAAGTTAATGTCTAGTGAAGTATCTAGGACAGTTTTGTGAGTAAATTGTGGAACGAATGGTAGATCAGTCTCTTCGTCAACTAATTGCAGTTCGTCTGCATAAAACCAGATAACTTCTCCCTGCTCCAATCCAACCATGACATTGGGGTCTTCTACCCTTCTGTTTGGATTCACTGTTCTAACCTCGCCGATAGTTCCTATAGGAACTGTTGGAGATGAAATTACATACCTTCCCGATAAGTCCTGGAAATACCTTACTTTGTCGCCTACTTTAAATTCTGTCATAAATACCCTCCTAATGTTTTACTAAGTTGTTTGTCTAGCCTAGAAATCTTTCTAGCTACTGTTGATTTAGGTACTCCTAAAGACTTCTCAATTTCTCTAACACTAGACTCTCGAATGTACCTTTCAACGAATAGTGACAATCTTTCTTTATCATACCATGGAAGTATCTCAGTTGTCAAGTAAATGGCATCAATCCATCCATCTTCTAAGGAAACTTCCACAGCTAGATGGTCAAGAAGCCCCATCGGAAACTCATGGGCATACTTCTCAGAGGGTGTCTTCATTCTACGGTGCTTACGAAAGCTATAAAAGCTATACTCAAAACTACTGCACTTAGCGTATTTGTTATCTCCTCCAATAGAGCCTACCGTATCGTTTGCCAAAGCTAATAGAGATACCCACTCGGAGAGGGATTCTGGAGGCTCCCCAAATCGCAGTTTATAGGATGATATAATTTGCTCAGCCCATAAAAAGTTTTCTTTATCAGTTCCTTTATTTCTCAATAGGTACTTTATGAGCCGAATACCCTCTTGGACGGCTTTACCTTTATTTGCAGCTCTCTGAAAATTCTCATACAGCATAATAAGCCTCCTAAAATAGTCTGAGAGCTGTTCTACGTCACTTACGCCTAATCATCCCAGAAGATAATAAAAGTCTCCTCAGACGGTTGTCAACGACTCATAGGCGTATTGTAGCTTCCTTAGCTCTATGAATCTATCTTACCACGTCTTTAGAGACTTGTCAATAGCTTTTTGTAATTAATTTAAACTCCATTGCAAAGCCTTCCTTTCCTTTTCCAAGTTTCGGATAAGCTTTCTAAAGGCTTTTGCAAGGCAGCTTCTTGGAGTACCGTCGGTATCAGCGACCGACAGCGCTAAAACCTTTTCTCTAAAAGCATTATACCATTATTTAAAAAGCTTGTCAAGTGATTGACTCCATTATATTAAAATATTCTAATAATTCTTACATGGGACGTCCCAAGCTTCTAAAGGGGCTATCGAATGAGGACTTATTAATCTGTTGGAAGGAGGAGACAGATGGCTCTTAAAATTCAAGGAAAAGAAGTCGGAGAGCGACAGCAGCAGTACATGACTTCCTCACAGACTCCAGACTACTATGATGGAGTAGATTTAACAACCCTTAAGCCAAAGATGAAACGCTTTGCGCAGCATTATGTATCTACGGTAAACATTGCTGAAAGCTGTAGATCAGTTGGTTACAATGAATCTTCTGGACACCGCTTATTAAAACGAGACGATGTAAAAGCCTACATTCAATGGCTTATTACAGAGCAGTCCAACGCTGACATCATGACTGCTACAGAAGTCTTGGAGCATCTTACAAAGATTGCTAAGCGAGATGGCTATGATGAAATCGTAACAGCTAAAGGGGATAAGATTCAAGCAAGGATTTCTACAAAAGACCAGCTGACCGCCTTACAACAACTAGCTAAATTCCATGACTTGCTAACTCCAGACGTACAAGTCAATAATGAATTAAACATCATAGTTGATATATCTGAGCCGGAAGACGACGAAGAAGAAATTAAGCAGGCCGAAGCAGTTGAGGACGATGCTTTGGAAGCAGACTTCGAAGAAACCGACGAAGAACTAGACTATGGTTTTCTGGAAAACTACTAAAGGAAGGGAGAAATCCTTATGGAAAAGCTTCCGACTCCCCTTCGGAAAGTCATTTCAATACTCTATTTGAAATGGCACGGCATAGGACTATCTGTAGTCAGCATTCTGTATGGCGTAAGGCTATACTTAAATATAGACACACTTAATCACGAGGCTTTATACGACCGCATCTCCAGTCTTTTTGATCTACGACTTATATCAGCTTTCTTTGTAACAGCTGGATTTATCAAACTTCTTGGTAACATCCTTAACAGAAACAGACTTCGTATAGCAGGAGTAACCTCTTTAGCAGTTCTTTGGTCTGTTATGGGAGTAACCTATCTGTCTACCCCTAATACGATTGCTATTCTGGCTATTGGATGTGCTTGGACAGCCTATGGAGTTCTCATTCGGGAGGACTTTAAATGAACTTCCAGCACTGGGATGTACTAATCACTGGTGTATTAGCCTTTGTAACTGCTTGGGTAGGCAAAAACTTAGACTTCAAAGGGCTAGTCAGAAAGACTGAGATAGAGAATCGTGACGAGATTTACACTAGCTGGAAAGAGATGTACGAGACTAAGGCAGCTGACCACAACGAGCTTAAAGCTGAGTACAACTCTGTTCGACAAACTGTTTTCGACTTAGAGGAAAAGTTTAGCCAGTTAAAATTTGAGATGGCTGACTTGAAGCGATCCATGCAAGAGAAGGAAGACGGCTATTTGCTACAGATTTCTCAGCTAGAGGAACGTGTCGACGAACTTGAGGAAGAAAACGCCTCTCTGAAAGAAGAGTTAGAAACCTTTAAAGGAGGTGGTAAATTTGAACAACACTGAAATCATCATGACCGTTGCAGTCGGCATCGGGGCAATCATGACAGGCTTAATGAATATGATTAAATCTCAAGAGTATATTCCAGCTCGGTACATTCCTTTGGCAGCTATCGTCTTAGGCGTTATCGTTGGAGTAGCCGGAGGTATGGTTGTATTTGATGTCGAACCAGTTATCGGAGCAGTTGCAGGACTTATTGCAGGGCTTTCGTCTGTAGGCTTCTACGAGACTGGCAAGTCTGTTAACAATGCTATCAACAAATAATCAAGAAGCCCTACGGAAAACCTCTGTGGGGCTTTTATCTACTTTAGGAGGACACTATGGCAAACGATAATAAAACAATTCCATTAAAACTTACAGTCCCTCCGAGAATCTTTAACGAGGCTTACCTTCCATACTTATACAATAAGCCTAATGGTAAGTATCGTACAATGGTTTTCTACGGAGGAGCAGGTTCTGGTAAGTCTAAGTTTGTGGTTCAGAATACGATTCTAAAAGGCTTAGCAAGTAAGCGTAAGTTTCTAGTAACACGTAAAGTTGATAATACGATTCGGGACTCCATCTTCCAAGAATACAAGACATGTCTACAGGAGTTTGGCATCTACGACCTATGTGATGTAAAGGCTTCGTACATGACTATTAAACTACCTAATGGAACAGAGTACATATTTAAAGGGATGGAAGACCCAGAGCGTATCAAATCTATTTCCGGTATCTCTGACATAGTTATGGAGGAAGCTACTGAGTTCACTTTGGACGACTACTCACAGCTTCAACTACGGCTGCGTAACAAGTCTGCCGGAAACAACCAAGTATTTATTATGTATAACCCTGCTTCAAAAGATAACTGGGTCTACCACATGTTTCATAACCCAGCTAAGAAACGTCCAGAGAATTGCAAAGTTATTAGTACAACTTACAAAGACAATCGATTCCTTCCTAGATCATACATCAAGCAGTTAGAGGACATGAAGAATACTAACCCAGTATACTACGAAATCTACGCTCTTGGCAAGTTCGCCAGCTTGGGTAAACGTATTTATACAAACTGGACAAGACAGCGGCTAGACTTACGGAAGCTTTTGAGAGACCACTGGAAACCTAAATGGGGGCTTGACTTCGGATTTACCAATGACCCTACCGTACTACTTTCCATTATGATTGATGAATCTTCTAGGTGTCTTTACATCTATGATGAAATGTATCAAACAGGTTTATTAAACAAGGACATCTTCGAAGAGATTAAGAAGCGTAAGATAGTCCACAATGAAATCTTTGCAGATAGCGCTGAGCCAAAGTCTATTGAAGAGCTTCGGAGGCTTGGGGCACGACGTATTAAACCTTCACGAAAAGGGAAGGACAGCATCTTGCATGGTATCCAATATCTGCAAGGCTACACAATCGTTGTTGACCCACGCTGTGTAAGGACTATCTCAGAGCTGGAGAATTATGAGTGGCAACCTAACAAACATCTTAAGGACGAGTACCTTAACAAACCTCGATCCAACGGCTTCGACCACTGTATGGATGCTCTTCGATATGCTGTATCAGACATGATCCCAAGAAACAAAGTAAGGTCTATCAGCAAGGCTGCCTTCGGGCTGTAGGACAGTTCCACAAAAGCGTGGGGCTGTACCTTTGAAGATAATTAAGGAGGACTATCACATGGCTATTCCAAATAACCAATTGTCTGCTGGAGACATTTATACAGTCGCTGATAATCGTAAGCACTATATATCCAGAGACTTTACAACTGATGAATTAATTAATGCTGCTGAACTCCATTATGGGAGAGTAGGTAGCTACCAGCTTTTGTATGATTATTACAAAGGTGTGCACCACGCTATCCTAAACAGAACGTTTGACGATAAGACAAAGCCTAATAATAAAGTCGTGCACAACTTCCCTAAACTGTTAGTAGATACAGCAGCTTCTTACTTAGCTGGGGAACCAATTACTTTAAAAGGCGACGAGACAACTATTGATGCGATGCTTCCAATTCTTAATAAGAATGATTTCCATGACGTTGACAATGAGTTGGTTAAGCTTTCTGGAATCTTTGGCCATGCTTTTGAAATCCATTACCTAGACCGTAACGGAGACTATCGTATCAAAGCAATTTCTCCAATGAATATGGTTATGTGCTACTCGATGGACTTGGACAGTGAACCTCTAGCAGCTATCTATTATAACACTGTGTACCAAAGCGCTACAGGAGCTGTGTACCGGACTTATGAAGTCTATACCAAAGATAAGATTATTAAATTTGAAACAGAGACTCTTGCCGATGGAACTAAAAGTAAGCCAATCCCAGAAACTTTTCCGAATCTTCTTGGAAAGTTTAATGTATTTGAAGTCATCGCTAACGAGGAACGTCTAGGAGACTTTGAAGCTCAGATTCCATTAATTGATGCTTACAACTTAGCTGTATCAGACTCTGTAAATGACATTAACTATTTGAATGATGCCTACTTGTGGTTAGCTGGATTTGACATTGGAGAAGACGAAAACGGTAACTCTGAGTTGGATAAGATGAAAAACAATCGTGTCATGGTTACCGAAGAGGGTGGGAAGGCTGAGTGGTTAGTTAAGAACATTAACGATACTCACATTGAAAACATCAAGGATAGAGCCGAACGTAACATCTTTAGTCTTTCTCAAACTCCAGACTTGACATCTAAAGACTTCAATGCAGCTACTGGAACAGCTATGAAAGCTGCTACACAACCATTGGAGAACAAGTCAGCAGTTCGTGAGTCTAAGCTTCGCAAAGTATTTCGCCAACGCTATGAAATCATCTGCCACTACTTGACTAATTTGAAAGGTGCTAAAGATCTTAAACCAGAGAAAGTGGAACCAGTCTTTGTACGTAACCTTCCACAATCATTCTCAGAGTTAGCTGATATGGCTGTTAAACTTCGTGACATTCTACCAGATGAAACGATCATTGCACAGTTCCCATTCATTACTGACCCAGAGTCTGAGGTTAAGAAAGCTAACGAACAGCGTAAGGAACGTATGAAGATTCAAGCAGAGATGTCAATGCTTAAACAGACTAACCTTGGACAAGTCGCTACAGCAGGTCAAAACGTCAAGAAGCTAGACAATAGAACTGATGCCAATACGATTACCACAGATGATGCAGTAGCTGCTAAAGAGCAGGAGAAATCACGTAACAAGAAACCAAGAGACTAGGAGGACTTATAGATGGCTAGAAAGATGGGGAAGAAGAAACGCCAAGAACTTCTGGAAGCCTTTCTGACAGATGTCATGATAGATACTCAGAAAGACTTTGCAGATATTATCGGGAGGTACTCTCCCCAACTTGAGGCTGTTGTTGATAAGATTATCATAGAAGCTATGAAAGAGTCTCCAGACTATATGCTTATCCAAGACTCCAAGAGCTTACTAGAATACTACACCTCAGTCTATGGTACAGCCTTCAAAGAAGAGCTTACAAAAGCTTTCACGGAGGTTGCTGAAAAGGTCGTGGGACACCCCTCATTGGGAGAGGGGATAGCCTCTGTAGATATAACGAACGCAATTCAAGAGCTTATCGAAGAAGCTTACGACTACTTCTTTAGCATCTTACTTCCGATACTCTATGAATTGGAGGGCGTAGCTACAGGAACAGTCGTTTTAGGAGAGAGTCAAGGCAAGCTCGCTCACTTAGAACAGCTTAGAGACAACCTTCTCTACTTCCTCAGACGACATGTAGAGGCTCAAGCCTCAGTAATTATAAATCTTGCTGTTGTGGAAGCTTCCAAACAGTACGAGATAACATTATGGAAATGGAGCAATAGACCAGAGTTAACCGTTAGTGGAGTTTGTGAGCATTGCAAAAGCTTAGCTCACGGAGGTATCAGAAACGAGGGTCTCTATACCCTAGAAACATTACCTCTTCTCCCTGTGCATCCTCATTGTGTCTGCATCATTGTCCCTGTAATCTCGTAGGTTAAATGTTAAAGGACACCTAAGCCAAGGACTTTACAAAATACTATATCTAAAGCACGGTAGGGCGTTGTACCTACGAGGGCGGAAGGAGAAATACAATCATGGCAGACGAAATTATGAAAGAACAAGGCAATGGGACAGCAGAAGGCACAGAAGGGTTATCTGTTGAAACTGTTTTAGGAGCTATCGAATCCAATCCAGAACTGCGTAAAAGCGTAGAAAGTCAATTCTTAAACAAAGATACAGTAGGAAGTTTCTTAGAAACGGAAGCAGGCAAATCTATCATTAGTCCTCGGTTAGACCAGTTTGCATCCAAAGCTATTGAGTCTTGGAAGAGTAAGCACTTGGAAGGGATCGTTCAAGAACGGTTACAAGAATTAAACCCTCCAGAAACACAAGAGCAGATTCAACTTCGGCAGATGCAGTCACAGCTCAAAGAAATCCAAGCAGAGAAAGACCGCTTAGCAATGCAAAGTGTGGCTTCAGCCGCATTAGCAGCTACAGGACTTCCGGCAAGCTTTGCAGACTACGTGATTGGAGATTCTCCAGAAGCTACGAAACACAACGTCAACTCTTTAGACGTAGAAATCAATAACCTCTTGTCACAACGTGTGGAGGAAAAAGTAAAAGGCCTTGCAGCTCAGACAGCACCTAGCAACCAAGATATTGTAGGGGTTGGAGGGCAGCGAGAAGCTAAATCATTATTCGACTTATCTCCCCAAGAAGCTATGCAGCTTAAAGCAAGCAACCCAGCTAAGTACGAAGCTTTGCGACGTAACTCTTAATTAGATAAGTCCATACGAAAAGGAGAATACACATGGTAGCAGAAGTAACTAAAATTGCAGATTTAATCAACCCCGAGGTCATTGGAGACTTCCTAGAGAAGAAAATGATCGACAACCTTATCTTAGCACCTTTGGCAGATATTGACAATACTTTAGTCAATCAGCCAGGCGATACTTTGACAGTACCTCAATGGAACTTCATCGGAGAAGCTGACGACGTAGCGGAAGGTGTAGCGTTCGACCCAGTTAAATTGACTGCAACATCTTCTACAGCAACTGTTAAAAAAGTTGTTAAAGGTGTTACATTGACGGACGAGGCTGTTCTATCAGCTTATACACAACCTGTCAACGAAACTGTACGTCAGTTAGCTTTAGCAATCGCAAGCAAAATCGACAACGACTTTGTGGATAAGATTAAAGCTTTGACTCCATCGACTGATGTTAAGATTGACCCAGCTGGTTACGGATGGGTATTGGATGCTCAAGTAGCTTTTGGAGAAGAGTTCGACGATGAAACATTCTTGTTCATCTCTCCTAAGAGTCGTGCTAACATCTTGAAATCTGGAGACTTCGTTCACATTGACCAAGGACGTAAGATCATCACAGGAGAATTGGGAGAGTTGTTCGGTATGCGTATCGTAATCTCTAACAAACTTGCTAACGACGAAGCATTCGTTATCAAACGTGGTGCATTGAAACTTATTATGAAACGTGGCTACAACGTAGAAACAATCCGTGAAGGTTTCAAACGTCAAACGACTATCTCCGCTGACCAACACTACGTAACATACGTTCAAGATACTACGAAAGTAGTTTACATCAAAGGAACTGTTACACCCTAATGCTCCCCAAAATCTTAGCTCAAGCGACGTCACTGCCACTAGTGTGACGTTGTCTTGGGAATAGGGAAGGGGGAAACTAATCGTGGCAATTACTTACAACATTTACAAAGGTTCAGAGAAGATTGCTTCTGACGTTGCGGAAAAGACTTATACAGTAGACGGCTTAGACCCAGCTACCGAATATACTTTTGGAGTATCTAGAGTAGAGAACGGTACAGAGTCTGATAAGGCTACTTTTAAAGTCACTACAGCAGCTCAGAAAGTAACTGGTATCACACCTTCTCAGCAAACTATGTCAATTAAAGTAGGAGATGCTGACCGAGCAGTGTCATTCGCTGTTGCACCAGCTAATGCTACGAATAAAGAGTTGACTATTGAATCAACTAACCCAGCAGCTGCAACATATGTTGGGGGAAAAGTTCATCCAGTAGCTGAGGGTACAACTGACATTACCGCAACTGCTAAAGACGGTTCTGGAGTAACTGCTAAAATTGCTGTAACAGTATCTCCAGCAGCGGAGTAAGACTAACAAGGGGTTAGGGAAAGAATCCCTAGCCTCTTTTTTATAGGAGGTCATTATGGAAGAGCAAAAAGCTTTATTAGATGCTTTCAACGCCTATCAACAAGCCGACCTTCCTCCAGATGTAGAAGCTATTGATATATCCGAAATCAAGCTTATGCTAGGCTACTTCAACTCGTCTATTCGAGACAACTTGCTGAAAGTCCTTAAGAAACGTGCCAGACAGCATATCTGCCAAGTTATCAACGTCGAGGTAACCAAATTCCCAATGGAGCTTGATTACATAGCCGATGAACTAACTGCCGCAAGGTTGTCCAGTCTGAACTCGGAAGGACTTAAAACAGAGTCTACTGACATCACTCGTTACGACTACAAAGACGACATCTATTTAAACTGGATGTCAACTCTCCACGCATGGGCTGATAACAACGGCACATACAAGGGTAGAAAGTTTAGGATGATGTGATATGAAGATTAATGAAATCATTGACCTCATCCAGTACAATGACTTTACTGATACTGACGACGACTTCGGAACGCTTATCCCAACGCCTACCATAGTTGCTAGAGGGATTCCTGCCGCTGTCGGAAGCATGGCCACAGACCAGAAGCTACTTATGAACCAAGATGTCCAATGGCTTCCAAGGTATCGGGTACAGCATAAGATATACGAGTTGAAAGACTTAGTAATTGATGCGGTAAGATTCCACTCCACTGGCAAGGTGTATAACATCTATGAGAATAATACCACTGGAGTTAACCAAACAGTCTCTTACCTAGTTGAGTACCGAGACTATAGACGTACTAAGGAGGATGGTACTATATGGGAAGGGTACGAATAGACATCATAAAGAAGATTAACTTCGACAAACTTATCGACGACTGGTTGGATGAGACTGAGAGAGCTATGGACACAAATACCCACCAGATGAGACAAGCTGTTAAGTATAACATCCACGCTCATGACAACATTGATACGTCTACTTTGATTAGCAATTTAGAGGCTGAGACAAAAGTCTCTAGAGGAGGGCGTATCTCATATGGAATAGTTAAATCAAACGTCTCTGGAAACCCTAAAGGACACAGAGGCTATGCTCCAATCGTTGAACGTAACTACCCAAACTTTATACCGGCTTTGGAAGAGTATACGGACAGGATGTTGGATAAGCTTATGAAAATTAACATCTAGGAGGATTCTTATGAGTAGACCATTATTCCGTGCAAGAAGTTCCTCCGTAAGTCTTCAACGAGCTATCGTAAAAGCTCTCAGAGCAGAAGGTATAAACGTCTGGGATGGAACTAAAACAATGCCCGAACTACCCTTTGTAAAGATTGGCGAAGAGTTGACATCTGGTAAAGTCACCTCAAAAGATACTTACGGAAAGATGCACAACTTAACGCTTCACTTATGGAGTGACTACTCAAGCTCTATAGAGACTAAAGCTCTGGGAGACTTTTTGGTAGATAGGCTTGTTAACTCTCCATTAGAACTGGAAGATGGCTTTTGCGTAGTCAATGCAAATCTTGACCACGTGCGTTATACCGAAGCTTCTAATGGAACATTTAAAAACAATCGAGGATACTTGTTCTTAGACTTTGAAGTCGCAGACTCTTTAGTAAATCCACGATAAGAAAAGGAGAATACACATGGCAGAAGTATGTAAATCACGCTTCGTACGAGGCACAGCCGTTCTGATTGAAGTTCAAGATGAAGCTGGCGAATGGACTAAAGTAGCAGCCCAACGAGGCGGAACATTAAACCGCTCCGCAGATACTTTGGACACCACTAACAAAGAAGGTTTCGGATGGGCTGACAACGAGCAAGGTCAGAAGTCTTGGTCAATCGATTGTGACGGATTGTTCGTAGAGGACAATGCAGGTTTCCAAGCGTTGAATGCAGCTTGGGTAAATGGAGACTGTGTTCGTGTACGAGTTCATTTCCCATCGGGCTTGACATATGTTGGACAAGCTATTCTGACAGACTTCCCGATCGACTTACCATATGACGATGCTGTAACTTACAGCTTGACATTCAATGGTAAAGGTGCTTTGGAAGAGCAGCAAGTAGCTCCAACAGTCTTGCCAACAGGCTTGACAGTAAATGGGGTACCACCCGAAGGTATTACAGTTGGAGGAACAGCTACACTGACTCCGGTATTCACTCCGGAAAATACTTCCGATAAGTCTGTTACGTACACTTCATTAGTACCATCTATCGCAACTGTAGATCAGAGTGGTAAAGTAACTGGTGTAAAAGCTGGTACAGCATCTATCAACGTTCGTTCGACAGTCAACACAGCAATCTCTACAACAGTAGATGTTGTGGTAAAGGAAGCATAGCAGTAACGCCACCAAGCAACCTAATGTCAAGCGACGTTACTGCGACATCTGTTAAATTAGCTTGGCAATAACAATCAAGGGGTTGGGGAATTAATCCCTAGCCCCTTTTATCATGGAGGACTAGACATGCTAATAAAATTTCAAGGCAAGAATATAGACTTGCGAATGACTTATAAATCAATCCACTTTCTTGAGTTAGCCTTCGGGAAAGCTTACATAGACTTCGTAGCAGAGCAAACGCCCTTTAACCAGTCTCTCTACTTATTCTGGGCGATGCTACAAAACATTCCCGAATATGAGGGTAAAGATGTACTGGAAGTATCTGATCTTCTACAGAAGTCTCTGGATGAGTATGAATTTACTTTAACAGAATACTTCGAAAAAGTCAATCAGAGTTATCAATCTAGTATTATAATTAAACAACTCTTTGAGAAAGAGCCTAACCCAGATGAAGAAAAGTCTCCCAGAAACATCGGAGGACGTCGATTCTCCGCTTTTAGACGTAAGATACTTCATGATATTATGTTCAGACTTAGAAATTTCAGTCAACGATTTCTGGACAAGCACTCCTAATGAGTTTAATGGATTGATGAGAGGAGCTTACCAACGTCATGCAAGAGAGGCTGGACTGTTCTTTACCTTGTTCAAACAGCCTGCTAAAGGTAAGCCAATAAGCTACGACGAATATGTTGGTTTTAAACTTTACAGAGACCTAGACTATATTCCAGAATCCGAGATAACTACGGAAGACTTACTGAGAGATATGGACGAGGAAGACCGTAGAGCTTTTGCCAAACAAGAATTAGACAATGTATTTAATATGTTTGATTAGGAGGAACTATAATGGCAGATAAGGAAATGCGAATAAAGGTTTCCGTAGATAATAACCAATACGTCAAAGCCATGCAGTCTATGGGAAAGGTTCAAGATGGAGTTACTAGCAAGCTTTCTCAGTCTGCTAAAGTCTTATCTGGAACTACTGGTACTGTTGAGAAGTCTCAGAAAGGTATTCTAGGGATGGGTAAAGCTTGGGTATCGGCTAACACAGGCTTAGGTACCTTTACTGCTGGACTAACTCCAATGACTGCTGCTATCTCGCTTGGGTCACAGGCTGTTAAGATAGCTGGTAAGTATGCTATTGATGCAGTTAAAAGCTATGCTACCTTTGAAGGAACTCTGAAACAGGTTCAGATAGTTGCTGGAGGTACTCAAGCAGATATGGACATGCTTGGGGACAAGGCTATCGAAATTGGAGGTAAGACTTCCAAAGGTGCTCAAGAAGTTGTAGAGGCCATGGTAGACTTTGCCAAGTTAGGTTTTACAGCTACTGAGACAGCCGATGCGATGGAGGGTATCGTATACGCAGCCGAAGCTTCTGGGTCAGCTGTTGATACAACTGCTCAAATCGTTGCCGCAGCTTTGAATACATGGAACCTAGCAGCTGGCGACTCGGAACACATTGCCGATGTTTTGGCAGAGACTGCTAACAAGACCGCAGCTGATATGACAGACTTAGGATATACCTTCCAATATGCTGGAGCTTCTGCTCAGCTAGGTGGAGCTTCTATGGAGCAGTTAGCAGCGTATACCGGTATCATGGCTGACCAAGGCATCCGAGGTTCAAAAGCTGGTACAGCTCTCCGGACAGCCTTCACTAACTTAACTTCCCCAACTGATAAGGCAGCGGCTGCTTTAGATGAATTAGGAATCAAGTTAGAAGATGCCGAAGGTAAGGCACGGCCGATCCCAGACGTTATCGCAGATTTACAGAACGCAGCTCAGAACATGTCCAAAGCTGAAATCCTAGATCTATCAACAATCTTATTTGGTAAGACTGGTGCAGCTGGTATGTCAATGGTCTTGCAAAAGACTAATCAAGAGACAGACGACCTAGTTCAATCACTGGTTAACTCCACAGGTACAGCAGCTAAACAAGCTGGGGAGATGCGTAAGACTATGGAAGGACAGCTCGATCAGTTAGGAGATAGCTGGGATGCCCTTAAGCTAAAGATTGGTAAAGGCATTACTGGTACTATTGGGCTTAAAGGTGTAGAACTTGCTAACAAGGGTTTGGACTTAGTTAATGATGCCATTGATGGAGTTACTAAACAATTTGACAGAATCAAAGACTATGAGAAATGGTTTGGAACAGTTAAAATGCCGTGGGATGAGTGGGCAGAAGCTTTGCGCCCAACTTCGACAGAGGCTAGTAGATTTACAGAAGCTTTGGTAAATATGAAAGACAACCTCATGGAAGTCCAAACTCAAGACCCTATTTCAGCCATGTTTGGAAGCAAGGCGCAGGAGCAGATTGAATTAGTTAACCAAGTGTTTAAAGACCTAGACGCTCAAGCAGCTTCTTTCAGCTTTATCTCCGCAGATAAGTTAGATGAGCTTACGGTAGCTACTGGTACAGTTGTATCAACCCTACTATCTACTAGTGCACAGGTTGCTGTAGAGACTGCTAAATGGCAGGCTGACCCTAACTACAATCCATCGAAGGCTATAGCAGCAGCCGTTCAAACTGGATTACCTGACTTACAGACAGCTCTCGGAACACAGTTGGCTACCATTCAAGAAAGCAATACGAACAAGTTAAATGCCTTGACAACGTTCATCAACAACAGTGATACGATTGATAATGAGCATAAAGCAGCTGCTCTAGCAGCTCAAGCTACCCACAATGCCAACCAAGAGCAATCTATCTCTGACAACAATGCTAAGATTCTGGAGCTGTATTCTAACCTTGGAAGCATGTCTGTCTCAGAACGTGAATCAGCCTTGGCACAGATTGACAGCTTGACCCGCCAAAATGCTCAACAAGTAGTTGATACTACAACGGCTCAAAAAGCTGCAGTTATCCTAGCTCTCAAAGCCCAAGCATACTCATCAGGAAGAATCACACAAGAACAGAAGGATAAGGCTATTAAAGATGCCGATGCTCAGAGAGACTCTACTGTACAAGCAGCTCAGCAACAGTATGTCCAATCTGTTGCTGCCATCAAAAGCATGTCGAGTGAAGCTATTAGAGCTACAGGGAAGACTAAAGTGAAACTTATCCAAGATGCACGTAACCAGATGACAGAGACAGTCACGAATGCTCAAACGATGAGGGACGACACGGTTGAGGCTATCGAAGGTATCGAGACTAAAGCTAACTCGGTAGATGGTAAAGAGATTACTGTAAAGGCTAAAAAGTCTGGGTTCGACACTGTTATGACAGCTATCCAAAATCTAATTAGTATAATTCCTGCTGGAGGAGTTATCAACCTAGCTGTAAACGCCACTAGGACTATTGTTGAAAAGGTTTCTAAGTGGGGTAAAGCACGTGGAGGTCTAGTCTCTGGAGCAGGCACTCGCAAAGCTTCCGGTGGACTTGTCAGTGGAGCTGGAGGATATGGAATAGGTTCTGGTTCAGCTACCTATAACCCTAACATGACAGCCTTTGGAACAGGCAACCAATTGGGACAAAGAGGCATTTCACAGGGGGTTACACACAATGAAAGAGGTCGAGAAGCCATCATCCCAATCCAGAATGGGACTTACATGAGACCATTCGCAAGAGCTATTGCAGACGAGCTGAAAGCTTCTGGAGCAGCAGGTGGGGGAGATATTCCAGAGATCATCGTACCTGTTTACCTAGACACTACGGAAATCGTCCGAGCAACCTCTAAAAAGATGACTGAGCAACAGCAGTTCGATGCCAAGCTTACGAATCGACCGAAAGGAAAGATGAATCGATGAACTCAACATACGTTCCTGTATATACTCCTCATACGACTTATCCCTTAGCCCCTTCGTTGGGCTGGGGGATTGGCGATGCTCTAGGATGGATTCCCTATAACGTAGACTCCATGACAGAGATTACCCCAGCTTCTGGAACAACTTATGTACAGTCTCAGCAGATTCCTGAGAATGGTATTCAGATCACTCTTGGATTCGACGTGATGGGAGCTATTGCAAGAGAGTTTCCGGAGTTCTTCCAAGACTGTTACATCGAGGCAGACAAGATTGCCAAAGTCCGTGAAAGGACTCGTGAGTATCTCTTCTCAGTAACTGCCAATCATAATGTGGAAGTATACTTAGAAAGTGAAGATACACAGCTTGCTAGAAAGTCTACTGGAAGCCAAGGAACTTTCACTTGGACAATATCTTCTGAGAAACCTTTGGACGACTATACGTTTGACAATGGATGGGTTTATCTGTCAGTGGTCGTGCCAGCAGCTACTTCACTAGCTGACCTAAACCTGTCGGCAACAGTCACACCTAAGTTTCTCTTTGACCCAGTCTATGACACGAAGCCTCGAACATTCCGTTATAATGGATTGAAACAACCTTACTACCTATTTGTAAGAGACATCAACCGCTCTGTGCTACCAGCTGTTAACAACCTTCTGACAGCCTATGACAGAGGCAAACGTAACTTCAACTATGGTAAAACTTATGGAGACCGTGTTATCTCTATGAACTGCTTTATCAAAGCTAACCAAGAAGATGATATTCCATATCTAATCGAAGACTTGGCAAACTTCTTGGACATTGGAGAAACAACTATCCGATTTGCTGACTCGAAAGACCGTTCTTGGAAAGTCGTATTTGAAGGAGCTTCTGAGATAAACCAAAGCCTTAATGTTGGAGACTTCACATTGAACTTCCGGTGTATCGAAGTAACTTCTTATGGCGAGGAAGTAACTGGTAAAGTAACTATGGACACCGACGAAGGAACCTTCTTTCAAATCTTCAATGAGGGGACAGCAGAGACTCATCCAGTTATGAAAATAACCTTTGAAGAAGATTCTCCAATGGTTAACATTGTAGGTATGGGAGAGTCAGAGAACGTAACTCTTGGTTATGACTCGTCGGAAGGAACTGGAACTGGTACAAATTTCGACCCAATGCCTTGGCAATTCTCAGAGTTCTATGATAACATGAACTCCTTGAAACAGATGGATAATAATACGACTCCTAGTTTCTTATTATATCAAGACTTTATCAGAAACACAACCCTTGAAACTACGGTTGGTACATTGAAACTCAAGAATAATAAGTTCCCTAAAGTAGATCGAAAAACTGTCGGGTACAAATGGTATGGTGGAGGCATTACAAGAGTTAACCCGAAAGCTTTGAATGACTTCGCCTTGGAGATAGCTTTTTCAACTCAAGGAAATCCTCAATACTGGACTGACCATCATATGTATATAATCCTGTACGACGACCAGATGATACCTTTTGCCAACGTAGCTTTCGGCTATGTAGCTAAGCAGAAGAAGATTCGATTCCACATTGCAACTATGGGCTCATCTACTCAAGATGAAGTCCGTATCAGCCCTGGATGGGGAGGTAAAGAGTGGTACAACTTTACTGGTAAGATTACTATCGAACGTAAGGATAACCGTTGGAGACTTCAAGCAGGCCAGTTCAAGTCTAAGAAACGTTCTCCAATGATTGGCTCTGACTTACAGTATGGCACTTCGATGCTGAGGAACGTCCGCTCGACAGGCTTCCGTTCACTTCCTCAAGAGACTTGGAATAGGAAGTTTGCAGCTTATGGAGTCTTGTATGCAAACATTGACAACAGACCTCAGATTAACCGATGGGCAGTCCATCACACTAAGTGCTGGGAAATCTTGCAAAAGCCTGCCAACAGCCCTCAGATAACTCGCTCATTCAAGAAGGACGATGAGCTTATCGTAGACTTTACCAAAGGCCAAGTATGGCTTAATGGAACAATCGCCCCATCTTATGTACAGCCTTCCACAGACTGGTTCTCGTTGAAGCCTGGCAAGAATACTTTGGGAATATCTGGAGTAAAGGGTAAGGTGGAGTATGAGTACACCAATCGCTACAAATAAACTTTAGGAGGAAACTCAATGATTACAGTCTTAAGTCCACAGGGAGTATATCGTGGAAACTACGTAAATAATATTCCAAATGCTACTCCTTATTTTGATGACAAATTTACCGACAACTTAGAAACAATGCAGACTACTCTTGAGTTTGCAGTACCCCTCCAAAGCGAAGATAGTGAATGGTTGGAAGGATTCGGAACAGTCTTGTACCCAGATAAAGATAACGTTCTTAGAGAGCTTACTATCATCAACGTATGGGAGGACTGGTCACAAGAGCAGCCTCTCAAACGAGTGGTGTGTGAAGACTCCTCTGTGGATGCTTTGTTAAAGTCTCACGTGGTACCTTTCACAGCAGGTAACTTACGAGATGCTATTGCAGGAGCTTTACGAACAACTCCTTGGGAGTATATTATCGGGTCTGATACAATCAACATCGGCTACGAGTTAGTTGACGTAAAAGAGTACACAGATGTCCGAAGCACTCTGGAAAAAATCCGAGAGCTGTACGACATCGAGTATCGCTTTAGTGTTAAGTTTGATGGACAACGTATCACAAGAGTGCTCCATGTCTATAAACGCTTTGGAAGTAACACTGGTAAATACTTTGTATATGACCGTGATCTAATCAACATTGAGCGTACAGTAGACTTCGACAATATCCATACAGCCATCCTTCCTTACTGGATGGAACAAGACGTTGTTAGAACGCTTGCAGGATACTCTCCTATTAACAAAATTAATGGATTCCGGAAAGACAATCCAATGGATATTATCATTCATGAAGCAGCTCACAACGACTATGACCAAGGAGACTATGCAAAAGTCCTTATCATGAAGTCGTCTTCAACAGACCCCGAACTAACTTATCTTGAAGCTTGTAATAAGCTGTTGGACTACATTGCTCCCACGTATACGTACACAGTTAACGTACTACTCCTTGAGAATGCTTTGGGCTTTGAAGGGACTGAACAAATCCATCTAGGAGACACTGTATGGCTTAAGGAAAAAGTTGGGGATATGGAGTTAGGTTTGGAAGCTCGGGTAGTCGAGTTGGTAACTTCTCACAACAATCCAGAAGACGACCAAGTAACCTTTACTAACTTCAAAGAGATTTCCACGGCTGACTCGGAAGATGTCTTAGCTCTTCGGGATATGATTAATCAGATTCAAAATCAGCAAGACCAAATCAATCAAGTAGTTGTCCAAGTAACTGAGGACATCACAGTATTGCAACAAGGCCAAGAAGGAATCATTGAACAGCTTGGAGACGTGCCTTCTGTAAGCGTTGGGGATACGCCTAACCCAAATCCTAAAGAAGGAGATATCTGGTTCCTTGATGCAGTTGACCCAGAGACTGGTAAGACGTATTCAACAATTAGAATATGGAATGAAACTACAGGAGAATGGCAAGACCGCTACTCTGCAAAGGATGCCGAAGAAGCGCAAGCTGCTGCTAACGAAGCTGCTCAAGCAGGTAAAGATGCTCAAGCTGCTGCCGATGATGCTAAAGAAGCTGCCCAAGATGCCGCAGCAGCTGGTCAAGCAGCGCTGGACAAAGCTAATCAAGCAGTTACTGATGCAGCCAATGCAAAAGCTCAAGCAGATGCTATTCAAGTAGATGTTGAAGGACTCCAGACAGACGTTACAAATGCACAGGCTGATGCTACCAAAGCTCTGACAGACTCTGCTACAGCGATCTCTAAAGTTGGTCAAGTTGATAGCAAAGTAACGACTGTCACGAATGATGTTAACGGTATGAAAACTACCATCTCAGACATTGAGACAGTTCAAGGAGAGACTACTCAGAAGCTTACAGAAGTTGAAACGAATGTTAATGGACTTACCGTAACCGTAGGACAGGTTAAAACAACTGCCGACTCAGCTCTTTCAAAAGCTACTACTGTTGAAACGACTGTGGATGGTTTGAAAGCAACTGTTGGAGAAGTCAAGAAAACCGCTGACGGAGCTATGTCCAAAGCTACTCAAGTAGAAGCTACAGCAGATGGTTTGAAAGTAACTGTTGGAGAAGTCAAGACAACTGCTGATGGAGCGATGCAAAAAGCTACTCAAGTAGAAGCTACTGTGGATGGACTTAAGACAACTGTATCGGAAGTTAAAACTACTGCCAATAATGCTTTTACTAAAGCTACACAAGTTGAACAGACTGCTAATGGATTGACTAGTACGGTTAGTCAAGTGGAGTCAGATTTAAATGGGTTAGAGATTGGCGGACGGAATTATTACAGACAAGACAATTCTGTTACAGTAACAGATCCGGACGTTAAATTTGAAAGAACAGCAGCAGCGCCTAACGGTTTTAAATTAACAGGAGCACAAGACAGAAACGGTACTGTTAGAATTAATAACGTGATTACGTCAAACGGATACTGGACAGTTTCTTTTGATTTAAGAGGGTCACAAAGCGTAACATCGTATTTCATTCTTGATATTTGTGATTTGAATCCTACTATGTTTGCAGTTACTGCTGATAATAATTGGCGAAGAGTATCCCTGACTGTCAACGTTACTAATTACACTGCGGAAGTTTATAACTTTGTGGAGTTTCAAAATATTGCTTGGGCATATTTCTTCATCAAAGATTTTAAAGTGGAAAAAGGAAATAAAGCAACTGACTGGACACTAGCACCAGAGGACATGGCCACCGCTTCCCAGATTACCCAATTAGCTGACCAAATCAATTTAAAAGTTAATAAGAATGGAGTCATTGCACAGATCAATGTTTCTTCGGAAGGAGTTCTGATAGACGGTAAATACGTCCACATTACTGGTACAACGACCATCGACAACGCTGTTATCAAGACTGCCAACATAGCTGACCTAGCTGTGTCAAACGCTAAGATAGCCAACCTAGCAGTCAACGGTGCCAAGATTGCTGATGCATCTATTACAACAGCTAAGATAGGAGACCTCCAAGTATCCACTGCCAAGATTGCTAACCTAGCTGTCACAGATGCTAAGATAGGCTCTCTGTCAGCCAGCAAGATTACAACTGGTACATTGGATGCTGGAAAGATTAGTGTAATCAACTTGAGTGCCTCTAGCATAACTTCTGGAACACTCTCTGGATTGACAATTCAATCTCCGTATGATCGACCTATAACAGATGGTTCCACAACTTGGCAACGAGGAACTCTTACTCTAAGTAACGGTTTATATACCAATGAGTGGGAAACCTATGTTAAGTCTACAGGAGTCAAAAACATTTCAGGTAAGCTAATTATTGACCACCAAGCCCTTTCCTCTTATCAATTGGATAGTTCTGGACAATTAGAATACAACATGCAGTTGTCTCCTTACGCACTAACACTTCAAACCAAAGATGGCAAAGGCGGTTCGTTTTCTTACAACGACTTATATAGTATGCCTCGAGCAGGAATACCAGCAGCAGCTGGATTTGAGCCTTATAGCAGCGACCCTAGTTCGGGTAACTACCCTTCTGCAACTAGGAAGGGCCGGTTAGTTCAGTTAGCCGGTTCATTTAGAAATACAGTAGTTATCCCAGCAAGCGGAGATATAAGGAAAATGGGTACAGCACCAATATGGGCAAGGCCTATTCAGGATGTCAATACAATTGTTCAGGGTTCTCAAATGAATAGATACTTATTATCTGTCCTAACAGATGGAACCATCGGAGTAGCTAGATATGGTACAAGTTCAAACTATGAACAAATAAATACAGGTCATTGGTTAAATATTGCAACAGTATATGCAGGACGAGATGTATAGGAGGAATATGAATGACTGATAAACAGAAACGCTTTGCCAATCTTTTCAAGGAATCTGGACATGAATTAACTCCAGAACTTAGCAAGCTTTTTGACGAGATTCTAATGGAAGAATTTAATGATAACCCTGAGCTTATGACAGCTTTTATGGACAACCTCCAAGGCATTCCTGAGTCTCCACTAGATCAGCAAGTTGTTATGCTTCAAGAAACTGTTCTACAACTTTCAGAACTACTTATGGGAGGAATGTAAAATGGATAAATACTCTCCACTAGCACGTCTCTACGCCCTAGCTATTGTAAAAGGCTTGGGCGGACGGACTATCAACAGTGTTCCATCTAGCTTACGTGAAGACGTTCAAGCAATCTTGGACAATCATATGGACGAACTAAAAGCGATGTTATAGGAGGAAGCCTTATGCAAAGAATAAATTTAGATACTTCTCGAAAGGCTACCAACCAAGACGTAAAGGTTTATATACGAACTGGGGAAAAGGAGTTTACAACTATCGGAGTCAGTCTTACAACGTATGGTATCCCGAACGACTTGACTGGCTTCACGGTAAACTTTGAAGGAGCCAATGCTGAGGGAAGATTTAGTGGTGGAGGTGCAAAGATTGTCAACGCCGCTAACGGACAGATTGAATACACCTTCACGCCTACCGATGCAGCTGTTGAAGGCTGGTTCGAAACAGCTTACTTCGTCATTAAGAAGGGCGATGAAATCGAGGGCACCACAGAGGCTTTCAGAGTCCATGTAAGCCGTCGGGTAGACATTGACGATACACAGGCAGCAGCTGGGGTAAATACTCTACAAGAGACTATTAATGCCTTGGAAGCTACTTTCAATGAGTGGAAAGCTTCTCGGGAAGCTGATTATGCAGGGCTACAGACACAGGCTGATGCACTAGCCACTCAAATAACTTCTGCAAAGGCTGACTTGGATGCTAAGGTAGCAGCAGCTCAAACAGCCGTCGGAACAGCTAAGGCAGATGCTCTGGCAGCAGTTGACGATGCTGTTGCAAAACTGAATACAGCCATTGAAGATTTTAATGCAGCTGACTTCTATACTAAGGCAGAAGCCGATGCACTGCTGTTGCAAAAGGTTGATCGATCGTCTTACGATGGACTGTACACAACGTCTAAAGCAGCTATCACTCCAATGAGTGGATTTGTGGAATATAATACCAATAGCGCTTCGGCAAACTTCCCACAGGCTATCAGAAGATTTGGGGTGGTAACTACTAAAGGAGCTTTCAAAAACAATTCAGAGGTAGTATTGTCGGGTAATGATGCCATATTTACCATGGGTCAACTCCCAGTAGGGTATCGCCCGGCAGAGGATTTGAACTTTATCGCCCAAGGTTCATGGATGAACAAGTATCTTGTTACTGTTACTAAAGGTGGTCTGATAACTGGTGCAAGGTATGGTACTAACTCTACAGTAAACATTCCAGCAGGCTCTTGGCTAAATATTGGAATGACCTTCGTAGCATTAGAACAGGACACCTAAGTCATTTTGTGGGTATATCCCACAGAGGAGGAATTAACATATGAAATACATTAATAAGAGCGTTTGTCGAGGCGTAGCAGGACGACGTGCCAGAGGATGGAAGCCTTTGGGTATCGTTATCCACAATGATGGTGGCTCAATGACTCCGGAAGCTTATGTAGAATGGCTTGCCAATAAGTCTACTACACAGCTTCAAGCAGGCTTTGCTCACTACTATGGTAACCGTAACACAATGGCTCGTGTAGAAGATACTTACAATGGAGCTTGGCACGTAGCTAACTACAACGGTAACATGGACTATGTCGGATACGAAGTTTGTGAGTCTCTGAAAGTTTCTGACAAAGACTTCATCGCAAACGAAGAAGCAGTATTCCAACAAGCTGCTAAAGACATGAAAGACTGGGGATTAACTCCATCTCGAACAACTGTTAAGCTTCACAGAGCCTTTGTACCGACTGATTGCCCACACCGTTCATGGGCGTTGCATGTAGGTAGAGGAGCAGCTGATACAACAGCTAACCGCAACAAGTTGGTAGACTACTTCGTAGCTCGTATCAAACACTACATGGGCGGAGGAAACAACAACAGCAACTCCGGAAGCAAGCCAAATACTGGTGGAAACAGTGGAGGTAACAAGATTACAAATACTACTAAGTTTAATAATGGAGACAAAGTAAAAGTCTTGGCAAAGGCTACTAAATATCAGACTGGTCAGTCTATCCCAAGCTTTGTCAAAGGTCAGACTTACACCGTTAAAGACTCTAAAGTAGTTAACCAATCAGTCTCCAAATACGCCTTCCTATTGGATGGAGTTAACAGCTGGTTCTTGGCACAAGACTTGCAGAAAGTCTCTGGGGGATCCACTGGATATGCTGCTAAGAAAGTCGGGGACACAGTTACTGTCCAAAGCTTTGCCTCTCGCTATCAAACAGGAGAACCTATTGCCAGCTTTGTAAAGGGTAAGAAGTATAAGATCAAGCAGGTTAAATCCGTCAAACAGTCTAAGTCAAAACGTGCTTACCTGTTAGATGGAATCCAGTCATGGGTTCTTGAACAAGACGTTAAATAGCATAGTAAAAGACCTCTCACAAAACTGTGGGAGGCCTTTTTGTTACTCTTCGGAAGCAGCGGTATTCATCTTTTCAAAAGCTTCGTCAAAGCTATCAAACAGCTCGTCGAAGTTTTCAAGGAACGTGTCAAAGACTTCTGCCTCAGCTCCGGAAAGAGGTTCTTGATAGTTATAGGAGATGTTTGCAATGGCGTTTACCAAGTCTTGGGTAGATAGCTCTCCGAAGGTTATCTCTTCTTTCTGGAGCTCTTTCAAGGCTTCGGTATACTCGTCTTGCACAGCTTTTGGAATGTTCCAAGAAGTTCCACCAGACTCGTTGACATTCTTAATTAGATTGCCCTCATCATCTCGTTCTCCAAACTCTTCGATAAGCTCCATCTGCTCTTCTGCATAAGCTTCCTGCTGCTTGTTAAGCCATTTTATAAAGCGTGTACGCTTACGGCTCTCTTGACGAGTTAGGTTAGGCATGTTGTAAAAGATTCGTGCCAAGATTGTAATATGAGCGTTTGGAATCTTAGCTGTTAAAAGTTCTGGTAAAGTCATTTAATCATCCTCCATAAAGTTATATCAATAGTATATCATACAATCACTAAAATGTCAAGCGAATAGATCTTCCAACTCTTCGGCAGAGAGCTCATTAGGGTCATGGAAGTCTTTTCGACCAACCTCTGAAACAGCCTTCTCAATAAACCTATTCCACTTGAATTGCCGAAGCTGCATATAAGAAGCTGTCGGAAACCTTGCAGAGCCTCCCCAATCTTTAATAGCTAACTCCATCCACTTCTTAAGAACCTCGTTTCCGTAAGCCTCCATATCAGACTTTATGCGAATTCTAGTGAGTTTCACATTAAGAGTTGATGGATTCTGCTTGAAATGAATCATATTAAGGTATTCGAGATAAGTCATGAAAGTAGTTGTATTCCACAGCTCTATTGGAAGAGACTCATAGTCGTCTGTCCTAACTTTGTTACCTTCTGAATCCTTATATAACTTGTCGTCTAATGTTCTTGCCCAAGCCATTTAATATACCTCCATTCATCTAATGGAATAATCTTATCATACATAATGGAGTCTGTCAATAGGTTAGGCGAAGCCTAGCTGAGGGTTTCCCGAAGCTGATGTTTTAGCTTTAAAGAGCTTTGAACAGACTCGTCCTTAAATCCAAGGACTTCTGTCGAAGCCCTGTTCACTTCGTTCACTAACTTCTTAACGTTCCGTTTCACTTCACTAAGGTCAAACCCCTTAAAACCATTATACAAATTTACAATAAATCTGTCAAGCTATAAATGGAGTAAATCTATTAATCTTAAACAATTCTTAATAAACTAACAAAAATAACTCCAATCGCTTGACTTACTTCATATATTATGGTATACTTATAAATGTAATAAAGATTAGGAGGAATAAATTATGTCAAAAGGATTAGATGCTATTCAGCGAGTTGTTGAACAGGAAACAAAAGTAGATCGTGAACCAAGTCGATTGACTTATTTGAAAAAAGGACAGAGCATCCGTGTGCGTATTCCAGAGGACATTGTAGACAACCTGCACGTCTATAAAGTTGTTAGTGTGTTCCAAAAAATCTTACCAACGCTTTCTTACGCAGCAGAGGGACGTTCAGAACGTGACCTTTACAATGAAGCGTTCGAGATCATGCGAGAAGACTTTGCAGCAGCTAAAGCTAACGGAACTGTAGCGGCTGACGACAAAGAAGCTTATCGAAACTCCATGATTCTACAACCTAAACCAACTATCCTATTTGGAGTAATTCCATTAGCGGACTTTGTACAAGGCAAGAAAGAGAACCTTTACGAAGCCGGACAACCGTTGTTGTTGGAGACTAACTTAGGTAAGAATAATGCTAACATTGATGCCTTAACAGCAGCTTTGACAAAGCCTACGAACGCTAAGAAATTTGGTAGTCGTGCTTTTGAAATTACTTGCATCGCTTCTAACCAATACTCTTTTGCAGCTTTGGATGAGGATGAGTTAGAGCCTAACGAGAAGAAAGTATTCGAAGAAACTGCTGGAGTATCTATTCCAGATGAAGTATTCGACGGCTCTCTATTCGAAAGCAATACTGAAAAACAATTGAACGACTTACGTTTAATCGGCTTTGACACTACTCGTTTGAAAGGCTTCGAAAACGGTCAGCAAGAAACTGGCACAATCGACATTTCTGACGAGGATATTCCATTCTAAGAGGGGCGCAAGCCTCTCCTAGTCTTATTAGGAGGAACTATGGATACTATTAAAATGACTACAGAAGAGCAACTAGCATTAGTTGATTTCATGGCTATCTACAATCTACTAGGGCAACTAGCACAGGGAGACTTCGTTAACTATGACGACACTGCGACGGCTATCCGAATCCACGACAACATGCGTGTGATTGAGTCTGTATTGGAACATGCCGAAGACTCGGTAGAGTTCAAAGACGTTCGCAAGCATTTGCTAAACCTTTCAGATGTCTTGGTAACACGCTGGAAACACTTCTTACCAGAAGCTGACCTAGCAGCTATCGAAGAGTCTACCGATAAGTTCCGTGAAAAAGCTATTGAACGTCTTGTAGAGAATGGACTTTCAGAAGAAGAAGCTCAAGTAGCTGTAGGTAAAATTGGTCTGAACGGAGGAAACTAGATGGCAGTTGTTGGAGTGATCTTACTAATCATCTTAGTAGCCTTTCTGGCAGCTTTGGCAGGGGCTCTGTGGGTGCTATGGACAATCGTCCATTTGGCTTCCGTTACTATTGACGAAGCTGACGATGAGCCTTTCCAAAAGGTGCTAGATTTATTTGAGGATGCTATTGAAAAATATTATCGAGCAAAATTTGGCAATGACCTTGACTCAGTAGAGTTAGTCATGGACGTAACCTACAATCATGGAGAGGATGAAGACTATGAGCAAGTTTAGTTATATAGCCGGCTACCTCCATGGAAATAATGTTTACCAGACGTTGTCCGAGTTCTACTTAGATGACGTGCACATAGAATCGACAAAGTATATTGGAGGCCTCCCTACAAAAGAGTTGTTTACCGCAGCTCTTACGGAGGCTGCCAGAGAAGCTGCTTACGATGTTGTGGCAGAGGCTGCTGACAACTTCCACAAAGACATTGTAGTGTATGCACACATAGTATATCAAGGGCTCTGCGTAGAGTTCCATAAAGAGTATAACTTACACGACTTCATTGACTTCGAAGACATGAGCGAAACAGTTGAGAACGACCTTGCTAACTGGGCTGTGATGAAGTTTGGAACAGTTATTGCACAGCTTCCGGAGATGATTATCAATGGATTATAGCAGACTGTACGTGGGCGACAAAGTTTTGTACCAAGGAACTACCTGTGCTAACACAGTGACTAAGGGAAAGACTTACGAAGTAGTCCGCTTGACAACTAAGCCAAAGCATGGTATCATTATAGATGATTCAGGAAACGATAAGCTCATTCAGATGGGCTATCTGTTTGCAAAGATTGGAGGAAGCTAATGAAGTACGATACTAACAAAGAGATCAATGAAACAGCCGATGCTGCTAAACCTATTCTAGAAGAGCTAGAAATTGATCTTAAAGAGGACGAGTACGTTATCGTACAGCCTTATGGAGATGGCAATGCTATTATCATTCGAGTTGTTGAGGAAGAGGATGGTAGAACTATTAAAGTAGAAGTATCTGACTCAGTTGTTGTACTACCTGCTAAAGATGGTGTACTGGATGTATTCGCCTAAGATTGGAGGAATCTGAATGAAGCGATCATTAATCATTTGGGTAGATGACGTTGGCACATTAAAGTTTGAGAATGTCAGAGACTTTTCCGACGACAAAGAAGTAATCAATTTCACTTATGATGGAGTATCTACTAATGAGACTCGGGCAGCAACCTTCCACAAGTCTAAATTAGTTGGATACGCCTTTACAAAGGAGGGAAATAAACATGTTAGAAACTGTTGAAAAACGTATCGCTGAGCTTCTTGCGGATACTGGCAAAGAGGTTACAGACTTGCAAGTAACTGTTGAACATGGAGTTGAGAAGCCTGACTTCAAAGGCGACATGTACGTAGCCCAAGCAAAGCTTGATGGAGAAGCTACTCCATTAGCTAAGTGGACAGTTGGCGACAACTTCAAAGACGACCCCGATATGGTAGAGCCTTTGGCAAGAAACCTAGTTGACCGTATGTTGGAAGACTATGGGGTGGAAGAAGAGTAACTAGCAATTAGCCCACTGGAAGCTCCTGACGAGGTTCTTCAAAAAGAGCAAGCCCAACAGCTCACAGAGGTTGAACGGCTGCTCCAGTCATCTTTTTGGGCTTTGGGATGGACGAGTCTACGAGATGGATCAAGTGCACGAACCATACAGTAGCATGTAAGTAGAAGCTGTTGGTAGGGCGGCTTGCCTCAGTTATTTTGGAAGGCTGAGGAACAAGCTTCTGCAAGGGTTTATGGGAGATACGCTTCGGAGAAATCTTCCAGAATATTGGCTTAGACTTAGAGAGTAGCTTTCCGAAGAGTGAATGAGTCGAAAAAGAACGGACTAGGAAACCCTGCCGAAGTCCTTCGAAACCTGTCACTAGCCGTGAATAGTTTGTTGACTGTCTTGTCACAGTCCGTGTTTCTAGAGGCTGAGGATACTCCCCTATCCAAGGCCTTTGGACTCACAGAAATACCTTTCCCATTTAATTTAACCAACTCCTTACGAAAACAAATCCAAGAAGAGAAGGACAGTCTTGCCAGAGGCTGTCTTTTTGTTTATATAAAAGCTTGACAAGAGGCTGACTACGTGGTATGATAGGTTTATCAAAGTTATGGAGGTTAGCTATGTATAAAGTATACTATATCACTTGGAAAGGCGCCCATGACGTTTTCTGGCTCTGTGCAAACAGCCAAGAAGAAGCTGCTTGGATAGCCTCCACTATACAAGGTGTCGAAGAGATTGTTGAAATTATTAAGGAGGAGAATTAATATGAAACTTTTGGAAAACTTGAAACATGAATGTGTAGAGGCTCAGGCAGTGCTTCCTAATTACTACGAATACGAGCCAATGCTTACTTGGGAATCCGTTGAAGAAGCTAACCGAAAGATTGACTTCACGTTAGGAGAAGCTGTTAGAAACTGGGCTAACACGTTTGCTGACCAATTCCCAGAGCAGTGGGCAGAGCATGATGAATATGCTTATCGCATGCTTTTTGGAGAGTCTTTAATGGCTTTACCAGATGAGGAGGAAGAGTGATGAAAGTCAAAGAGCTTGCAGAAGTTATCTACCCAAATACTTCACTGTACATTGACGGTGTTTCTAATGTAGCTGGGTCTACCTTTATGAAGCTGTACTCCATCGAGTATCTTGTGGAGTATTATGGGGAACGGCTCGTTGAAGAGATTGAAACAGAACACGACTACGATGCCAGCTTCTTATATATTACATTGAAGGAGGAATAATAGATGTTAGAAAATGTTGAAAAAGAGTATGGCGTTTATGTTATTGGAGGAGACCCTCTGGATATCTTAGACCACGTTTTCCCAAGCTATGAAGAAGCTTTAGAGCATGCTAAGACGTTCCATGAATGTGATACTGTAATAGTTGGAGTAGTTCGTGAACAGGAGGAAGAATAGATGTTAGATATGCGTGTAGAAGATTATCGAATTAGCTCAGATGGCAACCAAGTAATCGTGGAAAAGGCTCGTCGAACAGACTCTGGAGAGATTTCCGTGCTAACTGATAAGAAGACTGGCGAAAAATTTGAGTCACGGTCTCTTGTGGGCTATTACCAAAACTTGTCGAAGGCTCTGGTAGGTATCCAAAGAGACTGGGTACTATCTAATAACGGACATTCCATCAAAACTATCCAAGACTATAAGAAGGCTATCGACGACATTACAAAAGCTTTCGAAGAGTCAATCGGCTTAGGGGAGGAATTTTAATGGATGCCAAGTTAAGAGAGTTCCATGCAGCCTATTGTGCAGCTTACGATAAGCTTTCCACAGCTGATGAAAAGCTTTCAGATGCTAGAAGGTACTCAGAGCTTTATGTAAGTAGTGTAGGTAACTTTCCAGAAGCTTCACTAACCCTGTCAGGAGATTACTCTGATGATAGAGTATTAAAAATACCTCGCAACTTACTCTCAGAAACTGTTGCAGAGTATATCTCACTTTTATCAGATGAAGTGAACGAAGCCGAAGGAGAGTTACAGGACTTAATTAATAGTATGAAGGAGGATGATCGATGAGCTATAAAGTAGAAGCTTGGGTATGCTTTAATGGAGGCGCTGATGTAGAGATGAAGGTAACTGTTCCAGAAGATGCTACAGAAGAGCAGATTGACGAAGCTGTCAAACAGGCTGCTATGGCACATCTCGACTGGGGTTGGGAAGACCCTTATGAAGAGCCTTATGAGGACACCTATCCATGTGGCTGTTGCATGTGCTGTGGATGCGACTGTGATTGGGACTATGATGAAGAAGATTGGGAGGACGAGTAAATGCTATTTAAAGCTAAACCAAAAGCTTCTGCACTGGAATCGACAGCCTATTCCTACCATTATGGAGAGTGGAATTTCCCTATAGATGCTGACGGATATATTCATGGATGGTATGTTGATGGGTATATTTTAGGAGCTATCGAAGAGTCTACCGAAGAGTATATTGCGCCAGAATTCTGGTGCCCTATTGAGAAAGACACTTTGGAAATTGATTTAGAGGCTATCTCAAAAATTGCTAGAGGAGAGGTTGAAGGGACTGAGCACATAGACAAGCTGTTAGCCCTTGAGGAACTTATTCCACGTGTGCTTTATTCAGATAGTTATAAGGAGGACAAGTAAATGTGGACATGGTTTTGGAAGAACTCTAATACAGAGACTTACAGTAAATACGGACTCCATGGTTCATTCATTGGAGACCCTCCTCGAGTAGCTGTGGGAGATGTTTATACAAGAGTTGATGGATACGCTCCATTAAATTATATTGTCACAGCTATTGACAAAGAGCGACAATTAGTTAAAATGGAATTAAACGCAAGATAATGGAGGGCTTCTGAATGGCTTTGGACAAGATTCATTTAACTAAAGACATCCTTGTGATGATTGATATACCAGAGTACCTAAGCCGTTATGATGTTTGGGAAAATGCTAAGTGGACTGACGAGCGACTAGTCTGCTCCAGTCCTTTTCGACCGGACTATTCGCCAAGCTTCTTTGTAAACTTTAACAATGAGTTTGCAGGGACTTGGGGAGACTCTGGTAGTGGAGATTCCGGAAACTTTATAAAGCTTGTATCACTACTCGACGAAACAGGCTACGAAGAAGCTTTGGACAAGCTTCGGGACGAGTTTATGTTAGGGGCTTATGACACTCCACAGATAAGCGTTGGGGTAACTGCTACCCAGAGTCGTGATAGCTTCCGGAAAGTCCCTTGGAATAAGTCTTTGTATCTACTTTCCAGAGGTATTTCAGAAGCTACTCAAGAAGGCTATGTGACATCTGAGGGAGACGACTTTTTAACTCTTCCATATGTTGATGGAGTAGGAGAGTGGAGAGCTATTAAGTATCGTAAAACATTCTCTAAAGACTTCTTCTATGAAGCTGGTAACAATCATATCAAAGACTTGGTATTCGGCCATCGAGTTATTTACAAAGAGAATCCAACAACTCTTGCAATTTGCGAAGCTGAGATCGATGCTATGACAGCTTATGAAATGGGATATGTCGGAATCAGTCTTGGTTCAGCTAACTTGAGCGACTCTCAGATAAAGCTTATTCATAAGTTCGGAGTAGATAATATTCTGATAGCTACGGACAATGACTCCAAAGGTAACATGGCTGCTGAGGATATTCGCAAGGCCTTTGCAAAGACTCACAACGTTTATCGGGCAAATCTTCCGAATGGAGAAGACTTGAACGGATACTGGCAGAAGAACCACTCCAAAGTAAAATGGATAAAGCTGTCAGAAAGCAACTTACTAAACTTTCGAAAGGTGTGGTTTTAGTTATGGTAAAATATTTTTACTTAGAATGTGTAGACATTCCAGAGGATGCTTTGATTGCATGGCGGCATGAAGATGAAGTATTAATAAGCGTTCGGGAGGCTGACGAGGAAAACATTTCAGTGTTAAATTTAGAAGGAGTGAAGCAGCTGTTAAAGTTCCTTACAGAGCAAGCTTCTATATTGGAGGACGAATAATGTTAAAACGAATATATAGTAGGCTTGACCCAGATGAGTTTATAGAATTAGAAACCATATTAGGAACCTACCTTACTGTTGAATCAATGTATCATCCAAACCACGACTACTCTGGAAGGACAGGAGAGGCACATACTTTGAACAACTTTGTATCACTAGACAAGCATGAGGTCAGAACACTCATTGGAAGTCTGCAAGAAATGCTTAAAGAGATGGAGGAATCAGAATGGATGTAAAAGTAACTGTCTATTTAAAATCTGGTGGAGATACTAGCATGATAATTTATGATACTACATTAGAAGAGCAGGATAAGCAATATTCAAAATTCTTTGAGAAAGGTATTGAAAATAATATTATATGCCACCAAACCAATTCTGAGGTTATGTTCATTCCAGTTTCTAATATTGCAGGTCTAAGCTTAAAAGAGCTGCCTAAATAAACTTTCTGAGAGGCCTTGACAAGGCTTCTTTTTTATGCTATTCTTAATGAGTAGAAAAGCCACTAAAGGAGTTGCTAAATTGAAGAAATCAACCTTACTTAAAAAACTGATATTAGAGACTGGCAAAACTGAGGAACAAGTTAAGCAAACGCTATCTCACATCCATCTCCAGTTATTCGGGCTGTCTGGAGAGAGTGGCAAGTTTGGCTCTGCTAAGATACCTCTGGAATATAATGACTTATTCTTATTCAATAGCCCTGCCAAGGATGCTCAGCCAGCTACTTACGAGCTTTTGGAAAGCTATGTCAAGAGTTTCCGGAGATACTTTTCCAATCCAGAAGAGGAATCTATCAAGAATCTTTACTTGTGGAGTCCAGAGAAAGGTAACGGAAAGACTTCCACAGCTGCGGCACTGCTTAACGAATATATGTTCACAGCATGGAAAGCTTCGGTAAAGCTTAAGGCAACTATTCCACAGCCTCCTGCATACTTCCTAGATGTTAACAGCCTACAGACTTTGTATAACCGTTTCACTAGACAAGGAGTTTCCTATGACGTTACAGAAGAAGCCTCCAGAAAATACTATGCTGAGATGGATGTTGCAAAGGCTGCTCCAATGCTTGTAGCAGACGACATAGGAGTTCGATCAGCTACAGAGGCGTTTCGGGCAGACTTGCATGAAATTATCAATTACAGAATGGTTAAAGGACTTCCGACAATCTACACAAGCAACCTCCCACTAGTTGATATGGAGCAAGTCTTTGATGAACGTCTGTATGATAGGATGCGTGATAAGACTGTTATGATTAGGTTTGAGGGAGACTCTAAACGTGGGGTCAAGAATAAGTCCATTAAGGAGGCTAAATAATGGAAGAATCATGGAAGCCTATCACTAATTTTGAAGGTAAGTATGAAGTAAGTAATTTAGGTAATGTAAGAAGTTTAAAATACAGAAACAGCTCAGCAATTAAACTACTAGTTCTGACTACTAATGCTGATGGAAGAAAATATGTAGACTTGTATCAGAATGGAAACCGAACGAGAAAGCAAGTACACACATTGGTTGCTATTGAATTTGTTCCTAACCCAGACAGCTTAAAGGAGATTAATCATATAGACGAAAATCCCCTTAATAATCGAGCAGATAATCTCGAGTGGTGTACCAGAAAATATAATGTAAACTACGGCTCACGGAATATTAGACATTCAAAAGCAATGAAAAACGGTAAGTTATCAAAAGCAGTTGAAGCTTATTCTTGTGAAGGTAACTTAGTATACACATTCCCAAGTGCCTCTGAGGCAGGTAGAAATGGCTTCCATGCAAGTCATGTCTCTGCTTGTTGTAGAGGGGAATTGAAATCACACAAAGGCTTAGTATGGAAGTATATTAATAAGTCTAAGGGAGGCATTTAACTATGCGGAATGTTATTGGGGAGTTGCTACTTTCAAAGGTTATTAACGAGAATGATGTTGCAGCACTCAACCGCCATGGAATATCCAGAGAGATGTTTCCGGTAGCTTCCGAAAGGGATGCTTACGATTTTATTATACACTATTCAAGAACTAACGAAGGTAACGCCCCTAGCTTTGCCACAGTTATTGACAACGTTCCGGAATTCGACTACATTCCAAATACGGAAGACTCTTTTACTTATCTGTCGAAAGAGCTTAAGAAGAAGAAGTTCCAAGTAGAGCAAGCTAACTTCATTAATAATAAGCTATCAGACTTGTGGAATGAAGCTGATAAAGCTAACGATCCCGAAGGCTTTGCCAACGACATTATTAAAGCTTTCGAGGAGATGAAACACTCCAACAGAATATCTGGAAAAGCTGGCCATCTTTTAGAACACGCTGGGGACTGGTACTTGGAAGAGTTCTACAAGCGTAAGGAAGGCAAGTCTATCCGCTTTTGGAAGAGTCATTTTGAAGGACTTAATGACATCATCGGAGGAGGTTACCAAGAGTCTAATATGATTACTTGGTATGGCCGTTCTGGTAGAGGTAAGTCCACTATCACACTTATGGAAGGCCTTGAGGCAGCTTATCAAGGAGCTAATGTATTATTCTGGGTACTGGAGATGCCTAAATATGAGTTTGCCAGTCGTGCCCTAAGCTTTATCTCAGCTAAGGAAAAGCTTAAGAATTCAGTTATTGACGGAGTTGACTACTTAGCAGGGTTTAGCGTATACGACTTGACAAAAGCTTCTTTCAAAACTGTTGACGAGGAACAGTCGTTCGTAGACTTTGTAATGAAGTTGAACACAGTCTTAGAAGGCTCAATTACAATTCGTGCCATTGATGATGAAGACTTTATAGATCGATCAGTAAGAGCATTGGAAAGAGACATTGTAGAGAGTGAAGCAGATGTTGTAATCGTTGACCCAGCTTACTACATGGACTACGAGAAGAATACCT
>NZ_JBQKLA010000015.1:0-53936 GCF_052116465.1 Collinsella sp. Sow4_D11
CTGATACTGTCGCCGGCGTTTAACTGGATGGAGGGCACCTGGGGCGCCGGCGTCGCCGCGGCTGCGGCGTTCCTGCCGGCGATAGCGGCGCTTGTTGTCGCGACCGTCCTCGAGCGCATCAAGCGCGAGAACGACCTGGTGACATACCGCGAGATCCTCGCCTTCATGAACGGCGAGGCGAACATCGAGCGCGATCCGCGGGTACTCCCCCGCCGCGCGTGGCCGACGAAGCATCGACTGGCGTACGACTTGCTGACCTTCTTCGCCGCGGCCGCCATCGGCGGAGCACTCGGCTTTGCCGTGTGGGGGCTGCTGAACTAGAGGCAGCATCTGCCGAAGTCCGCATCACGCGCGTCAAGAATCGGCGCTTTTGGGCGCCAGCGTTGCGCTCGTGATGCGGACTCGAAGGTGCCCGCAGCCGAAGACTTCAAATTGACGGCAAGCACTAGTGAAATTCCAGCTACTCAACGGTCCCTTCCGAAGGCCTTCATGAGAATGCTGACGATGCCGCAGAGAATGCCTCCAATTGGCCAAGGCAGCCAAAAGTAGCCGACGATGGAATCGGCCGCCTGACGCCCACTACCGATGGCGTCCCATGTGGTCCCAGCGAACGAAGGACCCAAAAACAGCCAACTCAGCGCAACGATGGTGGAAACGAGCATGATGACACCGCAAGCAGCCTCGATCTTCTTGTGCGTGCGCTTTGCGGAGCGCAGCTCGTTGCGCACCGCTTCGGGAACATCGATGCGGGCGATGTCCTCAACCTCGAGTTCCTCGACCGCATCGCGGTTGTACTCATCGATATCCACGCGACCGTACATCATGCCCGCATGGACAATCAGCCATACGCCCACCGCGACCAGGGCGAGCAACGCAGCGCCCGCAGGAGCCTCCGCGCCAGACTCATACTCGATGAAGTTGCCCAGCAGAACCCCCATCATGATGAGCATGAGCCCGGTAACCAACCCGCGTACCAGCACCTGGCGCGCCTGAAGACGATCATCGTCAGTATAAAAATCCTCGATAAAGGGATGCGCCTTCACAAAAGCAGAGTGCTCCATGCCAGCAGAAACCAAGATGCCAATGCCCACAAGCACGCCGGAGAACAGGGCGGCCAGCCCCAGAAGCTCGCCCCAACTTGCAGCCATACTGCTATTGAACAGGCCGCGCAGAGCCGTCCCTTCCTCAAAAAGCACGAGCCCCACAACGCCCAGGATAAACGCGGCGACACCCGTGGGAACTCGCTTGGCAAACGAGCGCATGTGGTCGTCATAGCCACACACATCCGTCGCGGGACCGGGCGGCACGGTAGCGACGGCGGGTGCCGGAGCGCGATCGGTAAGGTCACCCTGCACCAGGTCATCGAGCGAGCACTCGAAAATCTGGCACATTTTGATGAGCTTATCCATCTCCGGGTAGGACTTCTCGGCCTCCCACTTGGTGACGGACTGGCGGGACACCCCAAGCAGCATGGCGAGCTGCTCCTGGGTCATATGGCGCTCGGCGCGCAGATACTGAAGGTTGGTACGGAAGCTCATAGTAGGTCCTCTCGTTGGCTGGGAGCGACCGCTCGGGCGTCATGATCTTGGCTCACGACGACGGCGCGGGCGCGGCATCCCAGCGTTCGGTGCTTTCCTGCCGGCGACTTACACACTACGGTAGCCACATGGCGGAAACCACCAACTTGAGGCTTCATTTTACGCAACCTGCAGGCACCCTATGGTTGCAAACCGCAGGTAGATTAAATGGACGTCATATTATTAGGAGCTTGCATCCCCTGTGAACTCAAACAATCCCCGCCGATGTTACGACCCGTTGCTTGCGGCAACGGGCCATCTGCGGACAGCATTGCGGTAACGTAGGAACCGGGCGAGAGAAAGGATCCGCCATGCTGAACGAGAACATCCAGGCCCTCAGGAAATCGAAAGGGCTATCGCAGGAGGAGCTCGCGCTCAAGTTGAACGTGGTGAGGCAGACGGTTTCCAAATGGGAACGCGGGCTCTCGGTGCCCAACGCGGAGATGCTCGTCGCCCTCGGTGAGACGCTCGACGTGCCGGTGAGTAAAGACGAGGCGCGAGGCGATGGGGCTCTCCCAAGAACAGCTCGCCGAGAAACTCTACGTGTCGCGTCAGACGATCAGCAACTGGGAGCGGGACAAGACGTATCCGGACGTCCAGAGCCTGCTCATGCTGAGCATCCTATTCGACACCTCCATAGACACGCTCGTGAAGGGAGACGTGACCGTTATGGAAGAGGCAGTCGAAAGAGATCGCAAGCGCATGGGAACGCGGATGCTGCGGCTGGCGGTGGCGTTCGCACTGATACTGTCGCCGGCGTTTAACTGGATGGAGGGCACCTGGGGCGCCGGCGTCGCCGCGGCTGCGGCGTTCCTGCCGGCGATAGCGGCGCTTGTTGTCGCGACCGTCCTCGAGCGCATCAAGCGCGAGAACGACCTGGTGACCCACCGCGAGATCCTCGCTGTCCGCAATGCAGACAGGTGCTTTACAGCCACAAGCGCGATAGTTTCAACAACAAGATGCAGTGCCCCAGAGCCCCTAGCAGTCGACGATGGTCTTGCCGATCATGATGTTGAGGATCTCGACGTCGGTATCCTTCATGCCAACGCGGCCCACATAGCCCATGCTGGCGATCGTCTCTTCCACCGTATCCTGAATCAGGCCCTCGCCGGCACGGAAGCCGCGGCCCTGCATGGCCATATCGTGGCCCAGAATCGCCGCATCAACGGCAGCGGAAATCTTAGCGGCGCAGCTTGCCTTGGCGCCATCGCACACGATGCCGCCCACGTTACCGAGCGTATTGGAGACCGTCGCGCCGATCTGCTCGCGCGTGCCACCGCACAACCAGGTAATCGCCGCGCCGGCACCGCACGCAGCGCAAATAGCACCGCAAAACGCCGAGAGCGCACCAATATAGCTCTTGATATGCACGGCAATAAGATCAGACAGCATCACGGCGCGCACCAGGCGCTCGTGGTCGCAGCGCAGGTAGTCGGCATATTCCATAACGGGCAACGCACAGGTAATACCCTGGTTGCCCGAGCCGCACACAATGGCGACCGGTAGCGCACAGCCGTTCATACGGGCGTCAGACCCGGCGGCCGCACGCGCACGCGCACGGCAGGCGACATCGTCGGCGCGAGCGCCCAGCAGCGTACGGCCCACCTCGGCGCCCCAAGCGTTCGCCAAGCCCTCGGCGCTAATAGCGCCGTTCAGCTCAATCTGACGCTCAACGGCAGCGCGGGCGCCCTCGATGTCGCCGTCCTCGATAAAGTCAATGATAGACTCAATCGACATGGGCGTATCGGCGGCACGCTCGGCCACGACGCGCTCGGCGCAGGCGGCACACTCCCCCGCCGACTTGCCACACACCGGAATGCCATCGAGTGTATGGCACGTAACATTGGTGTGATGGTCGGTGATCTCGACGACCGCAGTATGACCTCCGGCCGTGGCAGTCACCATAATGTAGAGGTTGGGCACACCCTCGACAAGCGACACATCGCAGTAGTCGGCATCGGAGAGCAGCTCGGTCACGCGAGCACGGTCTGCATCGCCAACACTCTCGAGCACCTCGAGCGCGCTCTTGGCGTCACCGCCCACGGCACCCAGCACGGCCGCGGCCTCAATACCGTGCATACCGCCCGAGTTGGGCACGGTCACGCTCTTTACGTTCTTGATGATGTTGCCTGAGCAGGCAACATCCATATGTTCGGGTTCGCAACCGAGCGTCTGGCTCGCCAGCGCCGCCGCATAGGCAACGGCAATGGGCTCGGTGCAGCCGAGCGCACAGACAAGCTCGCGGTTCAAAACATCACAAAACGCGGCATCACGGATGGAATCGGTAGGCATAGGTATCTCCTACATGTATAACGGGTTGCTCTCGCAAGTATCAACTTCTCCATTTGATAACAAGGCACCAAAAACCGCAAGTCGAGTTCCGGCAGACGGCCGCCAGAAGCAAATTGGCGGCATTTTTCGTGATGGGCTGATGTTCGTGTCCGCTAAAGCGTTTGACCAAAAAACGCCCGAGTGTTTAGGCAAAAGACGCGCTATCATGCAGTCGAACGCGGTAAAACCTTTAGCAATTCCGCCGCACGGACCAGAGAGGAACCACTCATGAAGATCGGTATCGGCAACGACCACGCCGCCGTCGAGCTCAAGAACATCATTTCCGAGCACCTGAAGGAGCGCGGCTGCGAGGTCGTGAACTTTGGCACCGACACCTCCGAGAGCTTTGATTACCCCATCGCCGGCTACAAGGTGGGCAAAGCCGTAGCCAACGGCGACGTCGATCTGGGCATCCTGATCTGCGGCACCGGTGTCGGGATTAGCTTGGCCGCCAACAAGGTCGAGGGCGTTCGTGCCGTCGTGTGCTCCGAGCCCTTCAGCGCCAAGCTCTCGCGCATGCACAACAACACCAACGTGCTCGCCTTTGGCGCCCGCGTCGTGGGCTCCGAGCTCGCCAAGATGATCGTCGACGAGTGGCTCGACGCCGAGTTTGAGGGCGGCCGTCACGAGCGTCGCGTCAATCTCCTCAACGAGATCGACCAGACCCGCGGCCTCAAGGTCGTCGACGAAGCTTAAAGACCTACAACGCCATACGCCAACGAAAACCCCCGTCCGGAACGCAAATCCGGGCGGGGGCTCTTTATTAGATTTTTGGGATATACCTAGAAATCTACTGGAATAAAAAGGGCGCCACGGATGGAATTCCGCGGCGCCAAAGCCACACGCTAACAGCTTTGAGGAGTCAAAGCTGGTTTAGCCAAAGAAGCGCTTGATCTCGATCTCGGCGTTCTCCAGGCAGTCGGAGCCGTGGATCACGTTGGCGTTGACATCGACAGCGAAGTCGCCGCGAATGGTGCCGGGGGCAGCGTCAAGCGGGTTGGTAGCGCCCATAAGGGTGCGCATCTTGGAGACAGCGGAGGGACCGGAAACGACCATCTTGACGACCGGACCGCTCGTCATAAAGTCGCAGAGACCGCCAAAGAAGGGCTTGTCCGCCAGATGGGCGTAGTGCTCCTCGACGGTAGCACGCTCGAGCGTGGTCATCTCCATGCGCTCGATGACAAGGCCGCTACGCTCAATGCGAGCGACGATCTCGCCGATCTTGCGATCGCGCACAGCGTCGGGCTTAATCATAATGAAGGTCTTCTCGATAGCCATAAGGTAGCCTTTCAAGTAGGTTCGCGCGTGCCCAAGTCCCATTCCGGCACCCGCCTGGACTGCATCGTAACAGAGTTTTAGCTGCAGTTAAACAAAAAACTGTTTATTGAAACACTACAATTTATTAAAACGTTCCATATGTGTCACTTCTGTTTCGAAGCCCGATTAGAGTACCATCCGACCGCGCATCAACCGCACCGAACCGAGTGGACGGTCGGTTGCCGCCCGTGAACGTAGCCCCTTCACAACCTGCCCAAAGGTCCTACAGAAGTTATCGACAAGCCCCTTTCCCATTGCAACAAAATACGGGCGTCCGCTGCAGCAGACGCCCGTAAAAGCAAAAACGATTTATCAATAAATGGCCAAAGCCGCTTCAACTAAACCCTTACTTTGCCCCGTGGCCCATCTCGACGACCTTGGTCAGCGATCCAAGCACACCTTCGTCGGCAACGAGTTGTGCCTGGGCACGCTGCAGCTGCACGGCAACGGCGGCAGGGGCGGTACCGCCCTCGGTCGTGCGTGCAGCGACAATCGACGGAATGTCGAGCGCCTCGGTAATGTCGTGCTCAAAGAGCGGGCTTGCCTCTTGGAACACCTCAAACGGCAGGTCCTCAAGATTGCAGCCGCGCTTCTCGCACATCAGGACCAAATGGCCCACCACGGCGTGGGCCTCGCGGAACGGCAGGCCACGCTTGGCCAGGTAATCGGCAACATCGGTGGCGGCAAGGTGCCCCACGCCGCACTCGCGCGCCATGGCATCCTCGTTGACGGTCCAGGTCGAAATCATACCGGCCATAACGGACAGGCACTGCATGAGCGTATGGGCGGTATCGAGCGCGCCCTCCTTGTCCTCCTGCAAGTCCTTGTTATAAGCGAGCGGCAGGCCCTTCATGGTCACGAGCAGCTGCACCAGGTTGCCATAGACTCGGCCGCTCTTGCCGCGGATAAGCTCGGCAAAATCGGGGTTCTTCTTCTGCGGCATGATGGACGAGCCAGTGGAATACGAGTCGGAAAGCGTGATAAAGCCAAACTCGGAGCTCGACCACAGCACGATCTCCTCGGAAAGACGCGAAAGGTGCATCGCCATGACGGAGCCGGCGTAATGCAGATCGAGGAGGAAATCACGGTCGGAAACCGCATCGAGCGAGTTGGGAATCACGCCCGCAAAGCCAAGTTCGGCGGCCGTCATCTGACGATCGAGCGGATAGCTCGTACCGGCAAGCGCGGCAGCGCCCAGCGGGCAGTTGTCGGCAGCATCAAAGGCGGCCTTCAGGCGTGTAAAGTCGCGCGCGAACATCCAAGAATACGCCAGCAGATGATGCGACAGCAGCACGGGCTGAGCATGCTGCATGTGCGTGTAACCCGGCAGAATCACCTTGTTGTACTGTTTGGCCGCATCCACCAGCACGTGGCGCAGCTCAAGATTGGCCTCCATGAGCTCCTTGGCCAGCGCCTTGACGCCCAGGCGCGTATCGGTCGCCACCTGGTCGTTGCGCGAACGCCCGGTATGCAGGCGCTTGCCCGCCTCGCCGATGCGACGGGTCAGCTCGCTCTCGATGGACATATGAATGTCCTCGTCGTTGATATCGAAGGTGAAGTTGCCGGCATCGATATCCTGTTCGATTGCGGTCAGACCCTCGGCAATCGCCTGCTCGTCCTTTGCACTGATAATGCCCTGGGCCGCCAGCATCTTGGCATGTGCCTTAGAGCCAGCGATATCCTGCTTATAGAGATGTTTGTCGACCGGCAGCGACGCGCCAAACTCCTGCGTGACCTCGGCCACGCCTGTCTCAAAACGACCGCCCCAAAGAGCCATGGAACCGTCCCCTTTCTCCAAATACCAAAACAAGCGCCCAAAGCAAAGCGCCATGTCGCTAAAGCGATTTATCAACCGCTAGTTTTGCACATTCCCCGCCGTGCGCGAGGCCATGTGGCTAATTTGCAAAGAAGTGACGCACCAGGCACTTGGCGCCCATCGACTCCCGCCAGCCGTTGCTCGCCGAGCCGTCAATCCATGCCTTCAGGCTCATAGGGACATCCTCGCCCTTTGCAGCATCGAACTCGGGCGCGAGGGCAAGTAAAGCATGCGCGATAGCATTGAACATAATGGATACTCCTCAGATATATATAGGCGCAGAGCCGCCAAATTGATAGAAGGAGCCCCGCCGGACAACCCCGGCGGGGCTCGGACTCAGCCGCAGGCGCGGCATCATATATGCGGGCGGAATGTAGGGGCCACCGATGTTAAGAAGTGTCAGCAAGCATAACGAAAGGTAGGGACCCCATGCGCCCGTTATGTATCACGCGGATGGGCCGCGCGGATACCAAGGGAGAAAGGCTTAAGCCTGGGCGGCAGCAGAGCTGGGACCCTGGACCTTGGCCCACGTCTTGAGCGACAGCGTGTCGATCTCGATAAAGCCGGCGCTGGCCTTCTCGTCAAACGTAGTGTCGCGGTCGTAGGTGGCCAGACCGTAGTCATAGAGGCTGAAGGGGCTCTTGCGGCCGACAACATGGCAGCTGCCCTTAAAGAACTTCAGGCGGACGGTACCGGTCACGAACTTCTGGGTATCGGCCATAAAGGCGTCGAGTGCGTTTTTGAGCGGGCTGTACCACTGGCCGTTGTACACGGCGGTGGCCCAATCCTGCTCGAGCTTAATCTTGGTCTTGAGCAGGTCGCCCTCGACGCAAATATCCTCGAGTGCCTTGTGGGCGGTGATAAGCGTCAGGGCGCCGGGAACCTCATAGCACTCGCGGCTCTTGAGGCCCACCAGACGATCCTCGACCAGGTCCAGGCGACCAAAGCCGTTATCGCCCGAAATCTTGTTGAGGGCGATGACGATCTCGGAGAGCTTCATCTTCTTGCCGTCGACGGCGACGGGCTTGCCGGCCTCAAACTCAATCTCGGTGTAGGTCGGGGTGTCGGGCGTGTCCTCGGGATTCTTGGTCATAACCCAGGCGTCGTCGAGCGGCTCGTTCCAGGGATCCTCCAGGTGGCCACACTCAATGGCACGACCCCACAGGTTGTCGTCGATGGAATAGGGGTTGTCGTTAGCGCCCTCGGGAACCGGCACGTTGTGGGCGTGAGCATAGGCGACCTCGTCGGGACGGCACTTCAGATCCCACTCACGCACCGGGGCGATAACCTTAAGCTCAGGGTCGAGGGCCTTGACGGCAGCCTCAAAACGAACCTGGTCGTTACCCTTGCCGGTGCAGCCGTGGGCGACGTAGGTCGCGCCAAACTCGTGGGCGACCTCGACAAGCTTCTTGGCGAGCAGCGGGCGAGACAGAGCGGAAAGCAGCGGGTACTTGTTCTCGTACATGGAATTTGCGGCGATGGCCTTGGTCAGGAACTCATCGGAGAACTCATCGCGCAGGTCGAGCACCTGGCAATCAAGAACGCCCAGGTCGAGCGCTTTCTGTTTCTTGGCATCCAGGCCGGTCTCCTCCTGGCCCACGTTGCCGCAGACGCAAACGACATCGAGATTCTTCTCGTCCTGGAGCCACTTGACACATACGGATGTATCAAGTCCACCGGAATATGCGAGAACGACTTTTTCCTTGCTCATGGCTGTTTCCTTTCGCCCTTGGTAGCTAGTTAGAACATCGGTCAGTTGCAAGTCATTTCAAGGTCACGTACCGTGCAATATCAGGTTAAATAGCAAAAATCAGCACATACATGCCCTAGAAACATGCAGCAATGTCGTGCTAAAACCCAACGACCTTAAAATGACTCTGTTGAGGCAATTCGCCCCATGCGGACAGAGACGATTGTTATCGTCGTCGGGAAATTGCGCGCTGGCGTCGGATGGCATTGTCTGCAGTGGTGATGATCTTTACGAACTGCATCTGCCTCTCCTTTCACACATCGCCGGGCGCAATTCTAATATCGCAAACGGTACCTTTTCCTCGGTAAGCGGCTCTTTTGCCGTCTCCGTTTTCGATGGTCGCTATATTACGCTAAAGTGCCCGCTGCACAAGCGACAAATTCAAATATCTGAAAAGTTTTTTCATTAGTTTGTGAAATGCAGTGCAAATACGCTCCGTTCCTGCGAAAATACGCCTGGTTACGAGTTGTTGGTTATAACGTCTGAAACAATTTCGAAACGAAAGGCTCGCTTTTATGCAAACTTACGAATCGGACGCCAATATCGAAAACATTAAGCTCATCGCCGTCGACATGGACAAGACGCTGCTGACCGACGAGCGCGTGCTGCCGCAAGGCCTTGACGAACGCCTGGACAAGCTCGCCGAAGCCGGCATCGTATTCTGCCCCGCCAGCGGACGTCCCGCCCCCAAGCTCGAGGAGATGTTCGAGGGCATCAAGAACCGCATCGCTTTTTGCCCCGATAACGGCGCGTGCGTGATATATCGCGGCAACTATATCTATAAGAGCAATATCGATGTGGCGCTGTATCAACAGGTGCTCGCTCGTGCCTCGGAGGATTCTCGCGCCGTTCCCGTCCTGTGCTGCTTCGACGAGTTCTACGTGCTTGCCCGCGACCATCAATACCACGACGAGATCAGCGTCTACTACAACACAATCAACTACGTCGACAGCTTTGAGGGCATTGATTTCGAGTCCAACAAGATTTCGATCTTCTTCCCCGCCTACGACGCTGAGCCTGCGTTCCGCGAGACCTATAACCCCACGTTCTCGGATCAGCTCTACGTCACCAATGCGGGCCGCGAGTGGATCGACTTTATGAACCTGGGCGTCGACAAGGGCGCCGGCGTCGCGCACCTGTGCGAGCACTTGGGCATCGATATCGCCGATGCCGCCGCCGTGGGCGACACCTACAACGATATCCCTATGCTCGAGCGCGTCGGGCATAGCTTTATCGTGGACAATGCCGAGGAGCATATGAACGCGCATGCTAAATGGCGCATTCCGAGCAACAACGACGGGGGCGTACTGACGCTCATCGACGCCATCTTGGCGGCTCGGTAATCTATCTCGTCGCCATGCCCGGGGCCGGCCGTTTGATTTTTGCTCGGTCAGGTCCTGGGCTCGCTCGAAGGCCACATTAAGTGGCCTTCGGCTCGTGCGGAATCTACAAAAATCAAACGGCCGGCCCCGGGCATGGCTATGTTGACTTGCTTGCCGCCTAGATGGCGTCTTGGGTGTCTAGATACTTGGCTGATTTTTTGGAATGAAGGGGGCTCCTTGTTGGCAAGGAGCCTCCTTCTGCCTTTAGTTACTTTGGAACTGTGGTTACTTTCCTATTTCGCGTCGGCCCAGGTTATGCCGGTGCTGGCTTCGGCGATGAGGGGTACGCGGAGGTCTACTACGTGCTCCATGACGTCGCGGACCATGGCGGTCAGGCGCTCGACTTCGTCGACGGGGCACTCAAAGTCCAGTTCGTCGTGCACCTGCAAGATCATGTGGGCGGCAAAGCCCTCTTCTTCCAGGCGGCGGCTTACGCGGGCCATGGCGATCTTGATGATGTCGGCGGCGGTGCCCTGCATGGGGTGATTCATGGCCGTACGCTCACCAAAGCCACGGAGTTGCGGGTTTTTGGCCTTGAGCTCCGGAATATGGCGACGACGGCCATACATGGTCTCGGCATAGCCCGTCTGCTTGGCGCGCGCCACCACGTTGTCGAGGAACGTGCGCACGCCCGGGTAGGCCTCGTAGTAGCGATCGATCATGTCGCGCGCCTCGGCCATCGAGATATGTAGCGACTGCGACAGACCGTACGCCTGCTGACCATACACAATGCCAAAGTTCACGGCCTTGGCGCGACTGCGCAGGTCGGGCGTTACCTCGGACACGGAAACGCCAAACACGCGCGCGGCCGTCTCGGCATGGAAGTCCTCGCCCTCGTTAAAGGCGCGCACCAGGTGCTCGTCACCCGAGAGATGCGCCAGCAGACGCAACTCGATCTGCGAGTAGTCCACCGCCAAAAAGACGCTGCCCTCGCCTGCCGAAAACGCCGTCTTAACGGTACGGCCCAGCTCAGAGCGCGTCGGGATGTTCTGCAGGTTCGGGTCGCTCGAGGACAGGCGACCCGTTGCCGTGATGGTCTGGTTGTACGTGGTGTGCACGCGACCGTCACCACGGCGCAGCGGACCTAGCGTGTCCAGATAGGTCGACTTAATCTTGGACTTCTCACGCCAGTCCAAAATCAGGCGCACGATTTCGTGGTCACGGGCAAGGTCGCTCAGCACCTTGGCGTTGGTCGAATAGTACCCGCGCTTGGTCTTTTTGAGGCCCTTGGTCGGAAGCCCCATAACGTCAAAGAGCACGTGCGAGAGCTGCATGGGACTGCCGATGTTAAACGTCTCATCACCTGCCAGGTCGCGAATGCTGCGCTCGACCTCGGTGATCTGGGTCGCCAGGCCCTCGGACAGGCTGTGCAGCCGGTCGGGATCTACGAGCATGCCCGCGCGCTCCATCTTGGCAAGCACCGGCACGAGCGGCATCTCAATGCCATCGAACACGTTGGCGGCGTTCTCGCGGGCCATGCGGTCGCGAAGCGGCGCCACGAGTGCCAGCGTCAACGCCGCGGTACGGGCAGCAGGAGCAGGAGCGTCCTCGCCAGCACCATCCGCACCGCGCGCCGCAGGCAGCGCCATCTGCAGATAGGTATCGGCCAGATATGCCTCGTCAAACTCGGAGCGGTCGGAATCCAACAGGTACGCGGCAACCACGGTATCAAAGATGCGCACGGAATCGACTGCCAGCGGGTCCATGAGCTCGGGCTCAGAAGAATCGATGGGCGAAAGCTCATGCAGCAACGCCTTCATGTCCGGGCTCGCCACGCGGCCCTCCATAAACAGGCGCGCGAGCACGCCAGCGATAACGCCGTGGGCAGAATTGAAGCCCTCGACAGCGGCAGGCGTGCCGTCATCGGCTTCCTCGAGCGCAAAGAGCCCCTTGGGCGTCGCCAGCCACAGCGTACGCGTCAGGCCAAAGAGCGCACCCTCCTCCTTGTCATCGTCCACCACGGCGGCGACCCACTCGCCCGCATCAATCGCGCGAGAGATCTCGGCCGCCACAGCAGCAAGTGCCTCAGCGTCGCCGGCGGCGGCACGCGAAACCGCGGGTATCTCGAACGCGCTGGCAGCGGGCACGACCCCGCCCTCGCCGCCAATCAGCGCCAGGAAGCGGTTCTGCATGGCCGTAATGCCAAGTGCGCCCAGCGCCGCGGACACCTCATCGGCAGAAAACGATGGGAAGGACGTCGCGTCAAAGTCGAGCTCGACAGGTGCATCGGTGCGGATGGTCGCAACCTTGCGGCTCAGCAGCGCATCGTCGATGTGTGCACGCAGGTTCTCGCCCATCTTGCCCTTGACCTCGTCAGCATGCGCAATGACCTCGTCCAAGCTGCCGTACTGCGCGATGAGCGCGCTCGCCTTTTTGGGGCCGATGCCCGGTACGCCGGGAATGTTGTCCGACGTATCGCCCTTCAGGCCGTAAAAATCGGGCACGAGCGCCGGCGTAATGCCGTGATACAGGTCGTCCACGCTCTCGGGCGTCATGATCGCCACGTCGGACAGGCCCTTGCGAGTCGAGACCACGTTGACGTGCTCGGTCACAAGCTGATACATGTCACGGTCGCCGGTCACCAGCAGCATGTCGCAGCCGGCCTCCTCACCCAGGCGTGCCATGGTTCCCAGGATATCGTCGCCTTCCCAGCCCTCGGACTGCAGAATTGGCACGTTGAGCGCCGTGAGCAGCTCCTTAATCATGGGAAACTGCGCATGCAGACCGGGGTCCATGGGCGGGCGCTGCGCCTTGTACTGCGGCAGCATCTCCATGCGCACGCGCGGCTTGCCCTTGTCAAACGCCACGACCACACCGTCGGGACTAAAGGCATCGATCATCTTAAGAAACATGTTCAGAAAGCCAAAGATCGCGTTGGTGGGACGACCATCCGGTGCGTTCATGGTCGGCGGCACGGCGTGGAAGGCGCGGTGCATGAGCGAGTTGCCGTCGATAACGGCAAAGGTGCGGCGCTTGTCAGACATATTGAATACCTCGCTTTGGACTGGGCACGGCTTGCTCACTCCAGTTTACACGCTCCCCGCCCCGCGGCCACCGCACATCAAGCTCCCCCGCCACCGCGCGTTCCCGAGTGATACGATGGCTCACGGTACAACAACCAGCACGATCGATCCGAAAGGAGCCTGCGTCATGGAGCGTCCCTGCGCATGGAAAAAGTACACGCCACAGCAAATCGAGGAGCTCGAGGAGCTTTGCCGCGGCTATAAGCAGTTTTTGAGCGAGAACAAGACCGAGCGCCTGTGCGTCAAGACCGGCATCAAGATGGCCGAGGAGGCGGGATACGTCGACCTGGAGACCGTGATCGCCGAAGGCCGCGAGCTCAAGGCAGGCGACAAGGTGTACGCCGCCAACCACGGCAAGGATCTTATGCTCGTCAACCTGGGCACCGCCCCGCTCGAGCAGGGCTTTAACATCCTGGGCGCCCACGTGGACTCGCCGCGCCTGGACCTCAAGCAAAATCCCGCCTTCGAGGCCGGCGACATGGCCTACCTCGACACGCACTACTACGGTGGCGTCAAGAGCTACCACTGGGTGGCCTCCCCGCTCGCACTCGTGGGCGTCATCTGCAAAAAGGACGGCACCACCGTCGACATCAACATCGGCGACAAGGCCGACGATCCGGTCTTTACCATCTCCGACCTGCTGATCCACCTCTCGAGCGAGCAGATGTCCAAGCCCGCCAAGGACGCCGTCGACGCCGAGATCCTCGACGTGATCGTGGGCGGCCGACCCGTAAAATTTGACGAGGACGACAAGGACGCCCCCACCGAGCCCGTCAAGCAGATGTTCCTGGATATCCTCAAGGAGCAGTACGACGTCGAGGAGGAGGACTTCCTCTCCGCCGAAATCGAGGTCGTGCCCGCCGGCCCCGCCCGCGACATGGGCCTCGACCGCTCCATGATTTTGGGCTATGGCCACGACGACCGCGTCTGCGCCTACCCCTCCATGCTCGCCCAGATCAATGTGGCCAACGTGGAGCGCACGAGCATCACGCTCATCGTCGACAAGGAGGAGATTGGCTCCGTGGGAGCCACCGGCATGACAAGCCGCTTCTTCGAGAACACCGTCGCCGAGATCATGACGCTCGCCGGCGAGGGCAGCCCGCTGGCCCTGCGCCGCGCACTCGCCCGCAGCCGCATGCTCTCCTCTGACGTATCCGCCGGCTTCGACCCAGGCTACGCCGGCAAGTTCGAGACCAAGAATGCAGCCTTTATGGGTCGCGGCCTGTGCTTTAACAAGTACACGGGCAGCCGCGGCAAGGGCGGCTCCAACGACGCCGACGCCGAGTATATGGCCCTCATCCGCGACATTATGGACGAGGCCGGCGTGGACTTCCAGACCTGCGAGCTCGGTCGCGTCAACGCGGGCGGCGGCGGCACCATCGCCTACATCATGGCCAAGTACGGCATGAACGTCATCGACTCCGGCGTTGCCGTCCTGTCCATGCACGCCCTGTGGGAGGTCGCCAACAAGGCCGATATCTACGAGGCCTATCGCGGCTACAAGGCCTTCATCGAGCGCGCCTAATCAACCCTTCATCAGTTGCGGTGAGATACGGACTAAACTGGCCCATAAACGGCCAAAACAGACCGTATTACACCGCAACTTCCTTTTTGACAGAGGAGAGTCCATGCTGCAGGTCATCATTTCGCCCGCCAAGCAGATGCGCGCGGCCCAAGATGCTTTTGAAGTCCTGGGCATTCCACCTTTTGTGCGCGAGACGGCTCGCCTCCACCGCGCACTGCTAGATATCGAGCGGAATGAAGGCAGCGGCAGCCTGCAGGCGCTGTGGAACGTGAGTGACAAACTGCTGGGGCCCTGCCTCAACACCCTGCATGAGTTCGAGCCCATCTTGCAAAACGGCGATCTCGACAATCCCGCACTCGCCCGTCACCTCTCCCCTGCCGTCATGTCCTATCACGGCATTCAATACCAAAGCATGGCGCCCGAGGTGATGGATTCCGCACAGCTCGCATGGCTGCAAGACCATCTGTGGATCCTCTCGGGCCTTTACGGATGCGTACGCCCCTTTCATGCCGTTGAACCGTATCGGCTGGAGATGGGCGCGAAGCTTGCCGTCGACGATGCCCGAGACCTCTACGCGTTTTGGGGCGACAAGCTCGCACGGGTCATCGCTCCGGCAGGCTCCAACGCCACGATCGTCAACCTCGCCAGCGCGGAATACGCCAAAGCCGTTCTGACCCGCCTCACCACCGACACCACGGTCGTCACATGTCTCTTTGGTGAAGGCATCCGCAACGGCAAGCCCATCCAACGCTCGACCGCCAGCAAAAAAGCGCGCGGCTCCATGGTGCGCTGGATGGCAGAAAACAAGTTCGAGGATGTAAGCGGGCTCACCGCGTTCGACGTTGGTTATCGTTACTTTCCCGAGCTTTCAAATAAAAACACTTTGGTCTTCCTGAACGAACAGGCCTTGTAGGACTACCACTACTTTTGAATGTGCTGCCTAGGCACGGCGTCTATTCCGCCAGGCCGTCGGCTTTTGCAATCTCGGTCGTCGAGCCATCTTGGTAGGTAACCTTAACGTGCTCCACCTCGGACGCCTCAACACCCGACGGAGGCTCCAGGCGCCATTCCGTCAGGGCTATATCCATGGTCGTGGGTACATCCCCCTGATTTTTGAGCTCGACCGACAGCGTCCTAAGCGACGCATCGAAGGTCACACGCTCGATCTCTTCACCAGGAATGGAACCACCGCTCAGCTGCAGTTGCACAAACTTGTCGCGCGGATACCAATAGTCGCCCGGCGCGGCAACAGTATTGCCACCCGCGACCTTCGCCGTCATAATCGGCAGGCTATCGTCCGCCTCAAACGTCCAGGAAACTCCCCCACGCCCGCCAAACGTCCAGATACAACAGGCAATCACCATCACGACAAGAATCGCGAAACCAATTGCGACCAGCCCATGATGGGCGCGGCTCTCCTCGGCCGACACATCCCACTGCGTCTCTCGATACAGATGCTTGTCTTCCATGTTCGCCTCCCCGCGGGCATGCTCGTCGCGTCAATCGTACCCATTCGAGCTATACTTGAGCCCGCCACATAAACGGGGAGCTTGCAGGACAAGACGGCAGGCTGAGACTGGGCGCGCCCGCCCTGACCCGCAAACCTGATATGGGTAATGCCAACGAAGGGAGCCGTGCCAATGAGCACACAGACCGAGCCCAAGCTCGTCACGCAAATCGATTTCGCCCGCGCCGGGCAAATCACACCGCAGATGAAGGAGGTTGCCGAGCGCGAGCATCGCGACCCCGAGTACATCCGCGAGCGCGTGGCCGACGGCCGCATCGCCATTCCCGCCAACATCGTGCATATCAAAAAGGGCATGCGCGCCTTTGGTGTCGGCGAGGGCTTGTCTACCAAGGTCAACGTCAACCTGGGCATCTCGGGCGACAAGGCCGATGCCGCCGAGGAATGGAAGAAGGTCAAGATCGCCGAGGACTTTGGCGCCGACGCCATCATGGACCTCTCCAACTCGGGCAAGACGCGCCAATTCCGCCAGCAGCTCATCGACGAGACGCCGCTCATGGTAGGCACCGTCCCCATGTACGACGCCATCGGCTACATGGAAAAGCCGCTTGTCAAGCTTACCAAGGACGACCTGTTCGAGGTCGTGCGCGCGCACGCCGAGGACGGCGTGGACTTTATGACCATCCACTGCGGCATCAATAAGTCGGTCACCAAAACCTTTAAGGAGACCGGCCGTCTCATGAACATCGTCAGCCGCGGCGGCTCACTGCTGTTTGGCTGGATGGAGGTCACCGGCAACGAGAACCCCTTCTACGAGTACTTTGACGAGCTGCTCGAGATCTGCCACGAGTACGACGTGACGATTTCGCTCGGCGACTCCTGCCGCCCGGGCTGCCTCTACGACTCCAACGACGCCACCGAGACCGCCGAGATGATCGAGCTGGGCAAGCTGTGCAAGCGCGCTTGGGCCGCCGGCGTCCAGGTCATGGTCGAGGGCCCGGGGCACATGGCGCTCGACGAGATCGCCGCCAACATGAAACTGCAGAAGCGCCTGTGCCACAACGCCCCGTTCTACGTGCTCGGGCCGCTGGTGACCGATATCGGCGTGGGCTACGACCACATCACCGCAGCCATCGGTGGCGCCATCTCCGCCAGTTCCGGCGCCGACTTCCTGTGCTACGTGACGCCCGCCGAACACCTGTGCCTGCCCAACGCCCAGGACGTGCTCGACGGCCTCATGGCCACCAAGATTGCCGCACACGCCGCCGACATCGCCAAAAAGGTGCCCCACGCCCGCGACATGGACGACAAGATGGGCCAGGCACGCCGCAAGCTCGACTGGGACGCCATGTGGAAGTGCGCGCTCGACCCGGTCACCGGCAAGAAGCGCTACGAGGAATCCCCTGCTGCCACCGAGGGCACCTGCACCATGTGCGGCAAGATGTGCGCCGTCCGCACCGTCAACAAGGTGTTCGAGGGCACGACGATCGACCTCGGCATGGAGGACTAGCCTTATCGCCGCGATCGCCTATAGGCTTGCCGCAGCACCTGCCAATTGTTAACTTGTGAACATTTTCTTACATTTACGTAAAGATTGCACACCCGCCCGGGATCGGCATACAGCCGGCCCGGGCAACTTTATAATGTGGGCAGGAGACCCATTTGAATCCGACCGAACAAGGGAGCGAACATGGATCGCAGTAAGGTACCAGCCGTTCTATCCATCGCAGGATCCGATTCCAGCGGCGGTGCCGGCATTCAGGCCGACATCAAGACCATCACGGCGCACCGCCTGTATGCCGAGACGGTCATCACGGCCATCACCGCACAGAACACCCTAGGCGTCACCGCCGTGCAGAACATCTCCCCGGAAATTGTCGCGGCGCAGATCGATGCCGTTTTTGACGATATCCGCCCCAGTGCCGTCAAGATCGGCATGGTTTCTTCTGCCGAGATTATCGAAGTCATAGCCGACCGCCTGAGCGCCTGGGACGCACAAAATATCGTCGTCGACCCCGTCATGGTCGCCACTTCGGGCGCTCGCCTCATCGCCGAGGACGCCGCCGAAGCGCTTACACGCCGCCTGTTCCCGCTGGCGACCGTCATCACGCCCAATATTCCCGAGGCCATGGCGCTGCTCGACTACGAGGTCGATTCCGAGCGCACACAGCAAAACGCTGCTATGCTCCTCACCCGCCGCTTTGGCTGCGCGTCCCTCGTTAAGGGCGGGCATTTTGTCAACGAGGCCAACGATGTGCTAGCAGAGCCCGCGCCGCTCGATGACGAGGGCAACCACCTGGGCGATCCGCTCACCACGTGGTTCCGTCACAAACGCATCGAGACCGACAACACGCATGGTACCGGCTGCACGCTCTCGTCCGCCATCGCCTGCGCGCTGGCCCAGGGCATGGATCTTGCCGATGCCGTCAACGCCGGCAAGGCCTACCTAACAGGAGCTCTCGCCGCCGGCCTGAACATGGGCAAGGGCTCCGGCCCCGTCAACCACATGTGGCAGTACTAAAAAGCCAGCAGCCAAAACCACCGCACAAACCACCACAAAGGCGCCCGTCCCTTTGTGGTGGTTTGGGGCTGCGCTACTCACCGAGCATCTCTTGGAGCTTGGCTGCCACGGCGTGGCCCAGGCTCTCGTGGCTTTCGGGCATCATGTGCAGATAATCGATATCGCCCGGCTCGGCAAAATCGGCGGCATTCAAAAAGTCGCAGCCAAACTGCTCAGCGACATACGCATAGTATTCGGCAAAATGCTCCGAGGCCTCGACGGAGCGCTCGTCAAAGTCGGTCATGTACACATCGGCGATCTGCGGTTTAATCTTGATAGGCGCCATCAGCAGAATGCGCGGGCAGGGCGCAGCGTCGGTCCACGGAAACGCGCGGACGGCGCGAATCAGCGCCATGGCGCCACGGGCGATATCGGAAGCTGTCACGTTAAAGACCGTCTTGCAGTCGTTGGTGCCCAGCATGATCACAATGGCGTCCAGCGGCTTATGGGCCTCGAGCAGCATCGGCAACGCGCGGATGCCGTTGAGATTGGTGTCCAGATGGCACATATCGTCGCGCACCGTCGTGCGGCCGTTTAGACCTTCCTCAATCACATGCCAGCCCTCGCCCAGGTCGCGCTGGGCCACGCCGCACCAGCGCACATCGTGCGCATAGCGCACCGCGGTGCCATCGCGCATGCCCGCCGGATCGTAGCCATAGGTATTGCTGTCACCAAAGCACAGGACGTTTTTCATCGCAAGCCCCTCCTTCAGCAAGAAGCCGACGGGAGCAGCCCCTCCCGCCGGCTCGACCTATCTGTCAGCGCGCACCGATTACAGATACTTGCGCCAGTCGTCATCATCCTCGTCGTCCTCGGCAGCGGCATGAGCCTGCTCGGCGGCACGGGCGGCCGCGGCACGGGCGGCAACCTGGGCATAGGACTCCTCGTTGCGCTCGGGGAAGCTTGCCAGCACGTGCTCGAACTTGGCAAAATCCTCATCCCAGCGCGTAGAGGGCACGGCAAAGAAGACCTGCTTGACCTTAAAGTCGCCCGATGCGAGCTCCTTGCGGAAGAGCTCGGCCACGGCCTCGGCGTCAAAGCCGTTGTTGTCACAGCCCCAGGCGCCCAGCACGAGCTTCTCGCGACCAAGCTCGTCGCAGATGGCCAGCACAAAGCGGATACGATCGCGCAGGGCGTCCAGCAGGGCATCGTCACCCACGCGATACTCCTGGCGAGCGCGCTTGGCGTTGGGCGCAGCGGCAACGATCACGTCGGCGTACGCATGCACGTGGTTGCGGTCGAAGCGCACCGCAGGCACCACCAGCGCACGGTTGCGGTACAGCTCACAGTTGATGTTGCGGCGACGGTTCTCGCCGTACCATTTGCGCTGCTTATCGAGCACATTGTACAGATACGAATCGGCACAGAGCGTGGCCTCCTGACCCAGATAGCCCTGGATGTAGCCACCGCCCGGGTTGGTGAACGAGGCAAAGGCGAGCACGGCCATGTCGCAGAACTGCGCGTAGCCTCGGCCGTTATCCAGAATGGCCTGCGTGGCAGAGGCGTCGAGCACGGTGACCTCGGGCAGGACCGGAGCGGGCTCCTCGGCAGCAGGCGCGGGCTCGGTCTCCGTGGCTTCCTCTGCGGGCACAGGCTCGGCCACGACCTCGGTCTCGGCAGGCGCAACCTCGGTGGCCTCAGACTCATCGGCAACCTGCTCTTCGGCAGCAGCCACCTGGGCCTTAGCCTTCATCGCCGCGACAAATCCGGCAGGCATGCCCTCGAACTCGCGCACGCCGGCAAGCGAGCGCTCGATATCCTTTGCGCACGCTTCGGACACAGTCGCCACGTGACGCTCGGCGGCCTTGGCACGGGCCTCGCGCTTGGGATTGGGCTGTCCCGCGCGGTTGGGCCTACGGTTACGGTTCCTGTTGTCGACGTCTGCCATAAGTGGTCACCTTTCTCGGTCGCTGCCGCTATCGGCTTTTCCCATCCATGATACCCCGCCGCGTACAAAAAAGGCGGCCCCGAAGGACCGCCTTTCGCATCGATTTGCGCGCGGCAAGCACCGCTGCAATCTGGCACTAGTCGCGACGACCAAGGATGTTCAGGATGCGCAGGAACACGTTGATAATGTCCACGAACAGGTTGGACGCCATGAGCACGGCGTTGGGCAGCGTGGGCGGCACCGTCGTGGCCACATAGGTGTCGTAGCCAATAAAGCCGGCGAACACCACAATCACGATCAGGTCGGTGATGGTCTGCGAGACGCCCATGAACATCAGCACGATCTCGACCAGAATCGTGGCAAGCAGAATGCCAAAACCAATGCCATACACACGCTGGAAGAATTTGGGGAAGGTCACGCCCAGTGCGCCAAAGACAAAGGTGATGGCGGCAGTGGCGATAAAGGCGGTGTTGATGGTGGGCAGGTCGTAGTTGGCAAGGCCAAACGACGCGGTCAGACCAAAGGTGCTCGCAAAGATCGCGTAACCCGCGAGCGACAGGCCCACGGACTGCTTGCTGGCGGCGGCCGACATCATGACGATGCCGACAATGGTCAGGATAAACGAGCCAAAGACCAGCGGCAGGGCGGCGCCACTCATCATCATGCGCGCAAACGACATGGTGCCCGTAAAGTAGGCGCCAGCGCCCATAGCGCAAAAACCCAAAAAGATCAGGGCAGACATGGCAAGGTTGTACGCGCGCGGCGACATCTCCTTGGCACGGCTTGCGCCGGTCTCGATGGGGCCGTTCTGATAGCCCTGGATATCGTTCATAATTTCGTCCTTTCAAAAAGCGCCGCGACAGCGCCGTAGGTGACAAGATTCCTGCCATTGTACCCGAATGGCGCGCACTCTTACCCGCGGCGCTCACTCTCGAGTGTGCGGTCGAACGCCCACACCCACCACCGCATCAGATGAGCCTGCGAGCCATCCGGTCGCTCACGCGCCTGGTCTTCCAGATACAGCTCGGTCGTATGTCCGCCAAAACGAACCTTATAGGTTGCCGTACGAATGCCGTGAACCGTCAGGCCAAAACCGGTAGACGAGACAATCTCGTCAATCGTAAAGCAGCGACCGTCGACCCAGCAGACGGTAACCGGCACAACTTGTCCGCCCGCGAGGATGCGGGCCACGACGTCCACATACTGCTTGTGCACGCGCCGAGTTTTGCCATCTGTCTGTCGATATTCCATGCCCCTATTATCGAACGCATGTTTGCATATTGTAAAGCGAACAGACTGTGGTTTTGGGGTGTCGGAGCGAGCGCACGTGTCCTCACGGCGTGTTAGCAAAAAGAACACCCGCGGTCAACAGGGCTAATATTCAATTTTAGTGCCAAAAAATTCACTTCTCCCGTCAGAACTCGGTAAAGAAACCCGCAGGAGGTGATACGATTTATCATGTTTTTGTAACGTTTCTGCAAACTTCGAGAAAGCCCATATATGGACGTAACGTTCTCAGCCTTCCTCGGCCAACTTGTTTCGAACCCAGTCCTTGCCGTCACCGTGTTCCTCGCGCTCGGCGCCATCTTCGTCAACGGATGGACCGACGCGCCCAACGCCATCGCGACCTGTGTCACCACGCGTTGCATGCCCGCCCGCGCCGCCATTCTCATGAGTGCCGCGTTCAACTTTTTGGGCGTGCTCATCATGACGCACTTTAATGCCAGCGTTGCCAACACCATCTCCCATATCGTCGACTTTGGCGGAAACAGCACCATGGCGCTCGCGTGCCTCTGCGCGGCCCTGTTCTCCATCGTCGTCTACGGCGCCACGGCATCGCGTTTTGGCATCCCCACCTCGCAGAGCCACAGCCTCATCGCCGGCCTGACCGGCGCTGCCATCGCCCTCGGCGGCGCCAGCAGCGTCAATGTCCACGAGTGGATGAAGGTCATCTACGGCCTGGCGCTCTCCATCGGTCTGGGCTTTGTCATGGGCTGGATCCTGTGCAAGCTCGTCTCGATTCTTTTCGCTGCCGCCAACAGGCGACGTGCCAACGTCTTCTTTAAATATGCTCAGATCGCGAGCGCCGCGGCCATGAGCTTTATGCACGGCGCGCAGGATGGACAAAAGTTCATCGGCGTGCTCTTTTTAGGTGTCGCCTTTGCCAACGGACAGACCGGCGTCGGCGACGCCGGCATCCCCATCTGGATCATGCTGCTGTGCTCGGCCACCATGGGCATCGGCACCAGCGTGGGCGGTGAGCGTATCATCAAGTCCGTCGGCCAGAGCATGGTTAAGCTCGAGAAGTATCAGGGCTTCTCTGCCGACCTGGCAGGAGCCGCAAACCTGCTGCTTGCCACGCTCACCGGTATCCCCGTGTCCTCCACGCACATCAAGACCTGCGCCATCATGGGCGTCGGCGCCGTCAAGCGCCTCTCGGCCATCAACTTCGGCGTGGTCAAGGACATGATGTTCACGTGGTTCTTCACCTTCCCCGCCTGTGGACTCATCAGCTTTGTTATGGCCAGGCTGTTCATGATGTTCCTCTAGTCAAACCGAACGTCCATCCGGATCGCATTACCTCGCCCACCCGTCTTCGCCCCGAAAGGATCACTCATGGCAAAGAAACCCGATTCGTTCTACTTTGACAACTACGTCGCCTGCGCCGACTTCGCCGTTCAGGCAGCCGAGCTGCTCACCAAGATTTTTGAGAACTTTGACCCCGCGCAGATCCACGACATGCTCGAGAAGATGCATGCGATTGAGCATGCAGCAGACAAGAAGCACCATGAGCTCGAAGACGCCCTGCTCACGGCCTTTATCACCCCGCTTGAGCGCGAGGACCTTAACCTAATGAGCTGCTCGCTCGATACCGTGCTCGACCGTATTGAGGGTGTCGTGCAGCGCCTCTACTTCACCAACATCCAGAGCATCCACCCCGATGCCATCGTGATCGCCCACAAGGTGACCGACGCCTGCCGCGCCATGAAGGACCTGATGGTCGAGTTGCCCAACTACCGCAAGTCCAAAACGCTGCGCGCGCTCGTCATCCAGATCAACACCATCGAGTCCGAGGCCGACGAACTCTACATCAACGCCATGCGTAACCTGCACGTCAACGGCAAGGACCCGCTCGAGGTCATCGCCTGGCGTGACGTGTACGCCTTCTTGGAGTACTGCGCCGACTGCTGCGAGAATGTGGCCGATGTCGTGGATTCGATTGTCATGAAGAACAGTTAATTGGGGGTACGCGTCCCACCGGTCGCGGGCCCGACCACTGATAACCTTTTTTCACTCCGGCTGCAAGCAGAGTCGTTCAAAAGGTTATCAGTGGTCGGGCCCGCTCCCTTGTGTACCACCATTGGAACTTTGGCTGATAGTTTTAGCGCAATGGGGGTTTGGCTGAAGGGACCTTTGGTACCCGCTCGGACACTTTGGCCCTTGGTGAGCGTTTGACTGATTGCTGCTTTGGGTACTCTTTAGGTTACTTTGGGTTTGTTTGATTTTTAATTGTTGGAGGGCTTGTATGTCGTATATGGATCTGGCTCGGTCTCGGTATTCTTGTCGTTTGTTTGAGGATCGTTCTGTTGAGCAGGCTGTGGTGGATACCATTGTTGAGGCTGGGCGCATTGCTCCTTCTGCTTGCAATAATCATCCAACCCGCGTGATGGTGTTGGATACACCTGAGCTTCTGGAAAAGGCAGCTGCTTGTCAGCCTCGGTTTGCTCGTGATGGGTCCATCTTTGGCGCTCCGCTCATCTTCCTCGTTTGCAGCGTTACCAACGATGCTTGGGTGCGTCCCTATGACCAGATGAACTCCAGCGCTATCGACACCTCGATTGTTTGCGATCAGATGATGATGGAGGCCGAGGAACAGGGCCTGGGAACGTGCTGGGTATGCCATTTTAAGCCCGAGCTAGCCCGCGAGCAGTTCAACCTGCCCGAGGGCGTTTATCCCTACCACATGCTCGTCTGCGGCTATCCCGCCGACCATATCGCCGACCCCGAGCATCGCGAGGCCCGCACCATTCCCCTATCCAATTTCCTCCTCAAGTAGTTTTTGGCCCATGCCCTAAAACCTACCTTTTACCGCTCAAACGTTCGCCGAGTTCTGCCCTATCGCACGCAGAGCTCGGCGTTTTGTTTCCCAACCCGTATACAGATACAAAAAAGGAGCTCGCAAGCGCGAGCTCCTTTTAAGAGCTAGATTGTAGTTTTGGCGCTAGTCCAGGTCGTCCGCGGCAAAGTTGTCAATCGGGGCGAAGGGATCGGCCACGGGGACAACCGGATCAGCGACAGGCAGCGGCTCGGCGGCAGGCATGGTCACGGCAGGAGAAGCCGCGGAACCAACCGGCGTAGAAGCCAGCAGATCGGCCGGGAAGGAATTCTGAGCATCGTCCATAAAGTGCTGAATGAGCTTGAGATACTCGGCCTTGAACTCCTCGCGGGAAGCCTTCAGACGGTCAATCTCCTCGAGCTCGGCCTGCTTCTCGGTCAGGGCCTGACGGATGACCTCGCGGGCCTTGGCGTCGGCCTCGTTGCGGATGCGGTCAGCATTCTCGTTAGCGTCGTTGACAATCGCCTCGGCGGTCTGCTGAGCCGCAATGAGAGCGGCGGAAATCTGACGCTCCTGAGCGGAGAAATCGGGAGCGGGAGTGGCGACAGGGGCAGCCTGAGCGGCAGAATCCTGGGCCTGCGCAAGCTGAGCCTGCGTATCGGCAAGCTGCTGCTCGGTGGCGGTCAGGCGACCCTTAAGATCAACGATCTTGGCAAGCATAGCGTCGACCTCGGAGGACAGGGTCTCCAGGAAGACGTCGACCTCGGCGGGATCGTAGCCGCGCTTGGCCTCAGAGAAGGTCTGAGCCTGGATGTCAGCAGGGGTAATAGCCATAACAAGTTCTCCTTTATCATCGCCTTGGCGCTAAGCGCCCGACATAGGTTACTGAGCCAGTCCTATACGAGTATACCTATAAGTAGCTGCAGAATGAGCTTCTGCACCAACTGCAACGCAATAATCGCAACGACCGGTGAAAAATCGATACCGCCCATCGGCGGCATAAACCGGCGAAACAGGTTGAGCCAAGGGCCGCAAACGCTGTCGAGCACCGCCGCGATATCCTGTAGCAAACCACCCTGCTTCATGGGAATCCACGTCATAAAGCAGTAGACCACAATCAACGTGGAATAAAAATTAAACAGCGTGTTGACAAGCTGAACGATGGTGTAGATGTTGATGGGAATCTCCTCGCCTTGTCTTTACTTGAGATAGCCGTCGGCGCGAAGCTTCTTAAGATCCGAATCCTTGACCTCGCAGCCGGCGGGCAGCACCATAAACACGCGATCGCCCACTTCTTTGACCGAAGCGCCCAGGCCGCAGGCAAAGCCATAGCTAAAGTCCAGGACGCGTTTGGCGACCTCGGTGCGAACGCCCACAAAGATCAGCGCGACAGGCTGCTTGGTACGCACGCGGCGCACGACCGTCTCCACGTCGTCATAACTCTCCGGACGAAGAACGTAGGCCGGCAACTGAGGCGTGGCGTTGATGATATTGCTCGCATAGGCAGAGGCATCGCTCGGCGTTGAAGCAGGAGCGGGCACAGCGGCAGCGCGGACCCGAGCGTTCTCGGCGTAGCTTGACGGCGTGTCATAGGCGCCGGGACGATAACCGCCCGCAGCGGCATCCTGAGAGCGCGAAGGCGGATTGTACGTCGTAGCGTGACGGGAGTCGTCACCGATCAGTTGACCGGAACGCGTGTACACAGCAACCGACTCAGCCTCTCCGCGGCGTGTCTGCCCCAGCAGTCCATTGCTCGGTTCATCTTGCGTATAGAAGCCCTCGCCCGAAGCACCGCTGTAGCCGTTGTTCTGATAGCCGTCGTCATAGCCGTCATCGTAACCGTAGTCATCATCCTGGCCATAACCCTGGTCATAACCCTGCTGGCCGCCTAGGTGCATTTTATTTTTAATTTCGTCAAGGAAACCCATGGTTGTGTCCTCTCACGGTCTAATGCAGGCGCTCTGATAATCAGCGCGCACTTCAGGCTCTTATTTTACTTCAAACTCCGGGCTAAATACTACCCTGCCCAGGCGAACAAGCGTCGAGCCTTCCTCAAGGGCAGGCTCAAAGTCCTCGCTCATGCCGCAAGATAGCTCAGGCAGACACAGATCGGGGTGTGCCGTCTCCAGCTCATCCCTCAACTCACGCAGCCCGGCAAAGGTGCGGCGCGCCACATCCTTATTCCCCCGGGGCGCCATGGTCATAAGCCCCTGCACACAAATTCCCTCAAGCTCCGCAAGCTCGCCAGCCGCGGCACGAACCTCATCGGGCGAAAAGCCGCCCTTGGACTCCTCGCCGCTTACATTGACCTCGATCAGCACATGCTGAGGAGCAGATAGCTCGCCCGCTTTCATCTTGCGGACGGCACGGCTCGAGATAGCCTGCGCCAAATGAAGCGACCCCACCGAATGAATCAGCTCGGCCGCACCCAGCACCGCATTGATCTTGTTGGTCTGAAGATTACCGATCATATCGAAGCGCACCTCGGGCAGCTCCGGATGCTCCGCCAGCCCCGTAAGCTTGCGAACAAGCTCCTGCGGACGGTTCTCGGCAAAATGACGATACCCTGCCTGGATGGCAGCAACGGTCTCATCGACGCCAACGGTCTTGGAGACGGCAATCAGACGTGCGGCATCGTGAGAACGGCCCGCGCGATCGAGTGCGGCATAAAAGCGTTCGAGAATCTGCTCGCGGCGAGCGCGCATCACGTTCAAATAATTATCCATTGCCAATCGCCTCCGCAGACAGACGTACAAGTAGTCCCATGCTAACGCAAGAGCGCGGCCCTGCATGTGCAAGGCCGCGCTCACTTAGGTATTTACAATCTTTCGACGAACGGAGCTACCCTACTCCTCGTCATCCTCGGTATCGTCCTCGTCCTCGAGGTGCTCGAGCAGGTAGCGAAGACCCTCGCTCACCTCGTTAGCGGGCACCTTGGCAACAAAGCGCGCATCGACAGCGGGCCTCATGATGACGCCCTCGCCCGAAGGTACGCGCATGCTCTCGAGCTCATCCTCGTCCGTACGGGCGATATCGCCGGCGTTCATGCGCTGGCCGGTCAAAAGGAAGGTCAGACGGCAGGCGGCATCGATGGAAATCGAGGCGATGCGATCGAGGTAGCGCGAAACCATGATGGCGCGGCGCAGATCGTCATAGTTGCTGTCGTCGTCCATAAACTCGCCCGCGTCCATGCGGTTGAAGGTACGGAAGAACTTCTCATAGGCCGCATGCACCGGCTCGTCCTCGACGGCCAAGTTGCAGATGATGGACATGTCGTTGGTGACAAGCGCGGAAAGCGACGAGCCCAGCACCTGGTATACGGCTTCGGCCTCGGCCTCAACCGTACCGACGAGCTCCTGGGGCAGTGAGATATCGGCCTTGACCATATGACGCGTGGCGCGGCAGATCTGGCGAACCTTATCGGTCATGCGCTGCAGGTTAAAGTCGACGTAGATGATTGTCTGCAGCAAGCGGAAGTCGGAGGCGACCGGCGACTGTGTAGCGATCAGGTTGTAGCACACGGCCTCCAGGTTGGCGCAGCGCGCGTCAATCGAAAGCGTGCGCTTCTTGGTCTTGGTGGCGAGCTTGCGGTCGTCGGTCACATAGGCCTTCACGGCGTCGTGAAGAGCCAGGTCTACAGCCTCGTAGATGCTCAACATCTCGTGACGAGCCTCGACGAGCTGACGGGAAAACAGTTTGCGCATGGTTCACTCCAATCAGTTGGGTGCGGTCATGCCGCCCGCACAGTGAATACGCACCGGACCAGGTCCGATCGGCTTGGGACTAGTCGCACCGATCAGCCAAAGCGGCCGGTGATATAGTCTTCCGTCCGCGAATCCACCGGGCTGGTGAAGATCGCGTCGGTTTGACCATACTCGATGAGCGTGGCGGGCTCGCCGGCAACCTCCTGCAAGAAGAAGGCGGTGTAGTCGCTAATGCGAGCTGCCTGCTGCATTGAATGTGTGACGATGATGATCGTCATCTCGGGCGCCAGCTCAGCCATCAGATCCTCGACCTTGGAGACGGACGTGGGGTCGATGGCGGAGCAGGGCTCGTCCATCAGAAGGACATCGGGCTGCACCGCGAGCACACGCGCGATGCACAGACGCTGCTGCTGACCGCCCGAAAGCGCCAAACCATCCTTGTTGAGCTGATTGGATACCTCTTTCCAGAGGTTGGCGCGCTTGAGCGATTCTTCCACGATGTCATCGAGGTCGCTTTTGCTAGTCACGCCCTGCAGACGAGGGCCAAAAGCAACATTCTCGTAGATGGATTTAGGGAACGGGTTGGGCTGCTGAAAAATCATGCCCACGCGGCGGCGAAGGTCGACCGGGTCGACGCCCTCGGCATAGATATCGTTGCCGTCGAGCGTCATGGTGCCCTCGACGCGCGTGCCCTCGATAAGGTCGTTCATACGGTTGATACAGCGCAAAAACGTCGATTTGCCGCAGCCCGAAGGGCCGATAAACGAGGTAATGGCGTTTTTGGCGATGTTGAGGTCGAGCCCCGTCAGCGCATGAAAGTCACCGTACCAAAAGTTGAAATCCTTGGCCGTGATGGCCGCTTGCTCCAGCGTGGGAGCGGACTGATAGACGGACATGGGACTCCTTAACTAGCGGCGTTTGCGCGACAGATAACGCGCAAACAGGTTGAAGGCCAGAATAATCGCCATCAGCAAAAGCGCGGTGCCGTAGGCTGCGTTCATGTTGATGCCGTCATTGGCAAGCAGATAAAGGTGAACGGTCATGGGGCGACCGGAATCGAGCGGCGAAATAGGCAGGTTGATGGCCTGGCCCATGGTGTAGAGCACCACGGCGGTCTCGCCGATGGCGCGGCCGATGGCAAGTACGATGCCGGTGGCGATGCGGCCAAAAGCCGAAGGAAGCACGATCTTGGAGACGACCTGCCACTTGGTGGCACCCAGGCCATATGCGCCCCAACGGATATAGCGCGGAACGGCGCGGATTGCCTCCTCGGTGGTACGCATGACAATGGGCAGCATCAGAAGTGCGAGCGCCAGGGCGGCCGAAACCATCGAAAGACCCAGGCCCATGGCCTCGACAAACAAGGCGTAGCCAAAAAGGCCCATAACAATGGAGGGCACCGAGGCCAGGGCATCGGCAGCATAGCGAATGATGTCGACAACCTTGCCCTGCTTGGCATATTCAGCCAGATAGACCGCAGCCAAGACGGCAACCGGCGTGCAGATGAGCATGGCGAGCGCCGTCACGTAGACGGTCGAGACGATAGTGGGCCAAATGCCGCCCTCGGCGTTTACGCCCTGCGGCCAGCCAAAGATAAAGTCGAGCGAGATGTGCGGCAGACCGTTGATAACTACATAGGCGATGATGGCGACCAGCACCAGCGTGGTGATATAGGCCGCGGCACGAAACACGCCGAGCATAATCTTGTTGGACAGATCCTTGTTGATGCGGCCCTTCTTACCATGGGAAAGGGCACGCTTGATGCGTTCGCGCGACGAGGTCGTATCGACCGTCGTGTCAACGGAATCGGACATAGCCTACCCCCTCTTCTTCTTGGAAATCAGACGGACGATGCCCACCAATGCGGCGGAAATGATAAACAGGACCACGCCCATGCCAAACAGAGCCGAGCGGTGCAGGCCCGAGGAATAGCTCATATCGAGCGCGATCTGGCTCGTGAGCGTCGAGATGGGGCTCGAGATGCTGTCCGGGATGACCGGAGCGTTGCCAACGACCATGAGCACGGCCATGGTCTCACCGATGGCACGACCCATGCCCAAGACAATCGCATCGACGATGCCCAACTTGGCTGCAGGCAGCACGACCTTGTAGATGGTCTGCCACTTGGTGGCACCCATGGCATAGGATGCCTCGCGAATGCCCATGGGAATGGAATTGAGGGCATCGATGGTGAGCGTGGTGATGGTGGGAACGATCATGATGGCGAGCACGAGCCACGCTGTCAGCGCACCAAAGCCAAGACCGCCGGTCAGCTGCGCGATAAACGGACGGATGATGACCATGCCAAAGAAACCGTAGATGATGGAGGGGATACCCGCCAGCAGGTCGACGGCGGGGCTGATGAGACTGCGCACGCGCTTGCCGGCGATCTCGACCAGATACACGGCCGTGCCCACACCCAGGGGCACACCCATGGCGAGCGCACCGACCGTCACCAGACCAGAGCCCGCCAGCAGCGACATAATGCCGTAATGGCCCTCGGAGGGCGCCCACGTAAAGCTAAAGAAGTCCGCCAAACCGATGTCGGTAAAGACGGGCAACGCCGAGTACGTGGTAAAGACAAAAATCAGGATGACGGTGACGACCGCCAAGAACGCGCAAGCAAAGAAGATCCACTGCAGCGCCTTCTCTTTGAGATAGGTGCTGCGCGACACCAACGCCAACTCACGCTTTTTGGGCGCCTGAGCCTCTCGCTCAATCTGGGGGGTTTCCTGCGCTTCCATGCTACTCACTCCCCTTTCCGTCGTTGGTGACGGGAATAAAGCCCGCCTCGCGAATCTGCTTGTCCATCTTCTCGGACGTCACATAGTCAATGTAGTCCTGCGCACGCTGCGAAGGCGTACCCTTCACAAAGAAGTAAAGGTCGCGCGAGATGGGGTAGCCGCCACTTGCGACCGTCTTCTCGGATGCCTCGACATGGTTGACCGAAACAGCCTTAACCGAAGTCTTAGCGTTGAGGCTCTCGACAAAACCCAGCGAGATGTAGCCAATGGCACCACGCGAACGGGACACGACATCGCGTACCTGGCCCGTGCCCGAAAGAACGGCAGAGCGACGATCGAACGGCGTGCCGTCCATCACGATGGTACGGAAGGCCTCGCGCGTACCGGACGCCTCATCGCGGTTAATAACCTGAATCTTCAGGTCCTCTCCGCCGACTTCCTTCCAGTTGGTAATCTTACCGGCGTATATGTCGCGAAGCTGCTCGGTCGAGAGGTTGTCGACCGGATTATCGTCGTTCACGATGACTGCGATGCCGTCGTGCGCGATTACAATCGGGGTCAGGCCCAGATTCTGCTCGTCGGCATTGAGGCCACGAGACGAGCTGGCGATGTCAGCCGTGCCGTTGCTGACGGCCTCGATACCGGCAGAAGAGCCAAGGCCAGAGACGAGCACGTCGGTGCCGGTCTCCTCCTTAAAGCCCTCGGCCGCAATCTCGGCAATGGGAAGGCAGGTGGTCGAGCCGGCCACGGTGATAGAAGACGTGGAAGATCCCGAGGAGCAGGCACACAGCGTAAGCGTGAGCACTGCCGCGCTTAGGACCGATGCGATCTTTCTCATAGCATCACGCCGATCGCAGCATGGCGCCCACAGGTGCCGCCCTCGTTGCGGTAGGAATAAAAGCGGTCGTTCTGACGAACGGTGGAGAGCTTGGTGTCCACAATGCCGTTCGCTTCGACGCCGGCGTCCATCAGCGCCTCGCGAATGGGGGCGGAAAGATCGATCATACGAGAAGCGGCAGCATCGATGCACGCGAACTCGGAGGCAAAGCGGTCCATAAGTTCTTGGGACACCTCGTACTCGTCACCCAGGATATGGGGCCCAATATAGGCAGAGATGTCGTCTGGCTTGCAGCCAGCCGCCTCGCAGAGCGCTTGGCACGCCTTGGCGGAAATGCGCGCAATCGTGCCCTTCCAGCCAGAATGCACCACGGCAAAGCCGCCGGGAGCCACCAGCACAACGGGAACACAATCGGCAAAGCAAAGCATCACGGGCACCTCATGCGCCGTGCAGACGAGGGCATCGCAGCCCTCGGCAATCTGCTCGCGAATGTTCTCGAGATCATCGGCGCCGTTCGAGGTCACCGTCACGACATTGTCACCGTGTACCTGATTGGGGACAAGCAGGTTGTGCTCGCACTCGGCAACACCCATGGCCTCGAGTACGCGGCGACGATTTTCTTGAACGGCAAAGGGGTCATCGCCAACATGCGAGCCCAGATTGAGTGAGGAGTACGCATCTTCGGAAACACCGCCAGTGCGTTCGGTGAAGGCAAAGCGGACATCGTGCGTCGCGCCCTCTACCAACGTAACTCCATCATGGTCGACACGCGAAACGTTGTCCGCACGTGCTGCCATACTAAAGCCTCCTAATAACACGAGTATCGCGGCCAAGCCGCAGCAGTCCGTGCCATACGGCTGCCATACTTCTACAAAAGGATACCCGCAGCGGTAGGGACCAAACGTAAGGGGAACGTAAAGAGATTGGAGACTTTCGTTTACAAACGAGAAACAAAACGGGGTGCATCCAAATGGACACACCCCGTGCAGGTTGTTGAGAAAAACGAACTAGAAGCTACCACGCTTAAGGAAGTCGGGAAGCTCGAACTGGTCGTTACCAAAATTGGGAAGCTCCGTACCGCCGACATTGCGGGTCGGGGCAGACTGAGCCGAGCTTGCAGCGGGAGCGGTACGCTGAGGCTCGGCAACGGAAGCCTTGCTCTGGGACTGCTGGGCAGCGAAGAGCTCGTCCTGACGGTTGACATTAGAGTCGGAGAAGCCCGTAGCGATAACGGTGATGCGCACCTGATCGCCCAGGGACTCGTCGACAACGGTACCGAAGATGATGTTGGCCTCGGGATCGACGGCGTTGGCGACAACGTCGGCAGCGTCGCTGATCTCTTGGATGCCCAGATCCTTGGAGCCGGCGATGGAGAGCAGGACGCGCGTAGCACCATCGATAGAGCTCTCGAGCAGCGGGCTGGAAATAGCCTGCTGGGCGGCGTCGACGGCACGGGTGTCCCCAGAAGAAGTACCGATACCCATCATGGCGGTGCCGGCCTGCTTCATGATGGTCTTAACATCAGCGAAGTCCAGGTTGATGATGCCCGGGACGGTGATGAGGTCGGTGATGCCCTGGGTGCCCTGGGAAAGGACGCCATCGGCAATCGCGAAGGCCTCGAGCATGGTGGTCTTCTTCTCGGCGATGTCGAGCAGCTTGTCGTTAGGGATAACGATCATGGTGTCGACGCAATCGGAAAGGGTCTTAATGCCCTCTTCGGCGCTCTTCTTACGCTTGCGGCCCTCGAAGGTGAAGGGCTTGGTCACGACGGCGACGGTCAGCGCACCGACCTCGTTCATCGCGATATCGGCAACGATGGGAGCGGCGCCGGTGCCGGTGCCACCGCCCTCACCGCAGGTGATGAACACCATGTCGGCGCCAGCGAGCGCCTCGGCAATGTCATCGCGGGACTCATCGGCAGCCTTGCGACCAACCTCGGGGTTGGCGCCAGCGCCCAGGCCGCGGGTAAGGTCGGTACCGATGTGGACCTTGATATCGGCATCAGAGATCGCGAGCGCCTGAGCATCGGTGTTGATGGCAACAAACTCGACGCCACGAATGCCCTCTTCGATCATTCGATTGACCGCGTTGGTACCGCCGCCGCCGACGCCGACCACCTTAATGACGGCAAGGTAGTTGTTGATCTCTGTCTCGTGCATGTCGGTCCTCCGAACAAAGGTTATAGCCATAGCATGGGTTGACCCCTGCGCACATTAACCTTCAGGTTGAAAGTAAATGCAAAGGTAAACCGTATTATGTTTGCACATTATGAACGTATCAGTCAAATAATTGACCGTGAAAACCAAACAAACCAGATAAACGGCGTGGTATGGCCCCTCAACAAAGCCACGCACCGACGCTAAGCGGTCGGTGCGTTTCTAAACGTATAGTTGCCGGGAGACCGAACGTTAATGTAGGTTACGCCCTCTACCTGCGACAGAAGCTTGGTCACGACGCGTTCCTTCTTGGCGATATCATCAGAATCGCCCAGTGAGACCTCAACGCCATTATCAAGATTCGCCGAGATGGCCTCGACCGAAGGTATAGAAATATCCTTGATCTGCGCCAAGAATTCGCCGGAAAAACCACGCACGTAATCCAGGCCCGCTTTAACGGCCTTGGAAGAAACAGCCCGCCCCGAGACCGGCTCGACATCAGCCGAGACATCGGTAAGCAGCACGGCCCCGTAGTGCTTGGCCAGCGCCAACGCAGCATCGATACCGCTCAATGTGTTGGCGCCCTCACCCGAAGTGACGACATTTCCCTGGTCGTCCACCTCCACAGAGGTCGAAAGCGGTGCGATCCAGGTGTCATCGTCGCCGATGGCCCAGGCAAGATCGTCGGAACTTATATAAGCGATCGCGGTGACCTTGCGCTCCGTCGGCGTAATGACGAGCGTGTGGGGAAACTGCCGTTGAACGTCCACGCCCGAAACCCACGGGTTCTGCTTGAGATCTTCGGTGATCTGGTCGGGATTTACGTTGAAGAGCGATGTGTTCTCGGGCAGACTGATCAGCTGCATGGCATCGTGCTTGGTCACATGCTCGCTGCCCTCGATCTGAATATCGGTAGCGGCAAACAGGCCGGAATTGATAACGACGATGGCAACGACGGCAAGCACGGCCACAGCCGCCAAGATTCCGCCCACGATTTTGCCCTTGCCCTTAACGGCAGAGGCGGCCTCGGACGTCTTACTCGCCATGGCGCCAAGCGACGACAGCGGATTGATACCCTTATTGGTCGCAGGTGCCTTAGTGGCGGGCACCGACGTCAACGAGCGCGGCTTGGCAGCGCCCAACGTACGACCGGGATGCGTCGCTTTAGCCCCCAGCGAGGGCTTGGGCGTCACTATGGGGCGAGAGGGCTTGGCACCCATCGCCGACTTAGACGTCACCGAGGGGCGCGGAGCCGGGTGAACCGTCTTTTTTGCGGCAGGGCGTCCACCAAGTTGCGAGCCGACGACCGGACGTTTGGCGGACCGTACGGATCCAGCGGGCTTGGAGGACACAGGGGGCTTGCGTTGAGGCTGGACGGGTGCGCCGGAACGCCCTCCGGCGCGGCGGAAGGTAGGTTTCGATGCTCTAGAAGCCGAGGAATTTGACTTCCGGTCTGAGCTCGATGCCATACGCCTCCCTCACCTTTCCGTGCACATGCCTGATAACCGCGGCCACGTCATCGGCCGAGGCGGTACCGTTATTAACGATAAAATTAGCGTGTACGGGCGAAACTTCCGCACCGCCAACCGAAAAACCCTTTAATCCACAATCCTCAATCAGCTTGCCAACGCTCGCGTCGGGTGGATTGCGAAAGACCGACCCGCAAGAAGCGCGACCCATGGGCTGCGTGCGTTTGCGCCTCGTCAGGTACCGCTCCATACGCTCGCGAATGTCGGCCTTAGGCGCAGGCTTGAGCTTAAGCACGCACTCGAGAATAATCTCGTTACGCGGCAGGCTGCACTCACGGTAGCCCCAGGCAATCTCGGACCCCGCATAATGCTTAATGCCGGATGCCGGGTCAAACGTGACCACATCCTCGACAAGCGAACCTATCCACTCGGTACGCGTACCGGCGTTCATAGATACGGCGCCGCCGACCGAGCCGGGGATGCCAACCGCAAACTCAAGGCCCGAAAGCCCGCGCGACAGGGCATCGTTGACCAAACGTGCGAACATAACGCCCGCGCCAACGGTCAGCGTGCAACCGTCCTCGGCAACAACGGTGCGCTGAAACTCACGCCCCAGCGAAATGACGGCGCCGCGATAGCCCGCATCGGCAACGAGCAGATTAGATCCCTTGCCGATAATGACCCACGGCACCTGCTCACGGTCGAGTACTGCCACGGCACGACGAAGGGCATGATAGCTATGGCACGTCACGAAGAGGTCGGCCTTGCCGCCGATACGATAACTCGTATGACGCGCAAGGCGTTCATCCTCGACTACATCCGTGTCAATCATGCCCGAAAGCGCCATGACGGCGTTAAACAGACCCATAGGGGCTAAGCGTCTTTCTTGGCAGTCAGATACTCGATGAACTCAGGGCCAACGGTCGTAACGTCGCCGGCGCCCATAGTAAGCAGCAGATCGCCCTCACCTACCATTTTCTCGAGCTCACGATTGAGCTCGAGACGGCTGGAGCAGTACACGACCTCCTTGCCAGGGTGCTTGGCGCGCACAGTATCAGCGAGCATCTTGGAGGTAACGCCCGGAATCGGCATCTCGCCGGCAGAGAACACATCGATGAGCAGCAGCTTATCGGCATTGGCGAAGGCATCGGCAAAGTCATCGCACAGCGCCTGCAAACGCGAATAGCGGTGCGGCTGGAACACGACGTCAACATGCTTATAGCCCAGCGACGAGGCGGCGGCAAGCGTCGCCTTGATCTCGGTGGGGTGATGGCCGTAGTCATCGACCACGGTGATGCCGTCAATATCGCCCACATGGGTAAAGCGGCGGCGGACGCCCTCAAAGCTCGAAAGCGCCTCGGCTGCGGCATCGACGTCGAGACCCAGGACATGGGCAACGGTTAGCACTGCCGTGGCGTTGAGCATGTTGTGGCGACCGGGGTTGCTCTTGATCTCGACAGCATGCTCGGTCCCATCCTCAAGGCGAACGATAAAGTCGCTCTGAATGCCCTTGACATCCGGATGCACGCAGACGACGTCGTTGGTTTCGGCAAAGCCATAGGAAAGCACGTGGCGACCCGTCGACTTGGCGAGTTCGACCAGATGCGGGTCCTCACCGCAAACGATGACGGTACCGCTCTCTCCAACCAGGCCCATAAACTTGGCAAAGGTGGCCTCGATCTCCTCGATGCCCGAGTAGTGGTCGAGATGGTCGGCCTCGACGTTGGTCACGATGACCACGTTGGGGTTCAGGAACAGGAACGAGCTGTCGGACTCATCGGCCTCGGCGACAAAGTAGTCACCCGAGCCGTTCTTTCCGTTGGTATCGTAACCCTCAACGATGCCGCCGATCAAAAAGCTGGGATCCAGACCCATGCGGTCGAGCATGGTGGCACACATCGAGGACGTCGTGGTCTTGCCGTGCGTACCGGCAACAGCGATGGTGGTGTAGCCGTGGCCCAGAGCCGAGAGCATCTTGGCGCGGGGCCACACAGGAATACCGAGCTCGCGAGCACGCACAAGCTCGGGGTTGGACTCAGGAATAGCGGTAGAGACCACGACCACGTCGGGCTTGACCTCATCGATCGTGGCGGCCTCGTGGCCCACATGAACCTTCACGCCAGCACGGGTAAGCTGACGAATGTAGCGCGAGGTCTTAAGGTCGGAACCGGTAACGGCATAGCCACGCTCGTGCAAAACGAGAGCGATGCCGCTCATGCCGGCGCCACCGATACCGATAAAGTGGGCGCTCTTGAACTCGGGCGCGGAGGTTGCAGTCTGGGAATCAGCCATGTGCTCGTGTACTCCTTGCGTAAACACTGCCTGTAACCCGTTAACTGTACCGCACCTACCTCATCCGCGCGAGCGCAAGCTCGATATCCCGTCTAACTAACGCAAACCCTCTACCGCATCGGCCAAAAGTGCGGCGGCGCGGTCCTGAGCCAACCCGCGCGCCGCCTGACGCATGGCATCGCGCGCTGCGGCGTCATCGACCAGATGCAGCAGCTCCTCGGCAAACGCCGGAGCATCGATATCGGCATCGGCACAAAGCACGCCGGCGCCGGCATCGACCAGATAACGCGCATTGGTCGTCTGGTGGTCGGCCGTGGCATGCGGATACGGCACGAGCACCGAAGGCACGGCGAGGGCGGCAATCTCGGCCACGCTCGAGGCGCCGGAGCGCGAGAGCACCAGGTCAGCTGCAGCTAGCATGTCGCCCATGTTGTCAATGTAGGGCTGGACGCGATAGCGCTTCGTCTCATCGGACGTCAGCGCCAAAGCACGCTCGGTGTCCTCAAAGCCGTCGGCTCCCGTCGAATGCAAAATGTAGAGATTCTCGCGGGTCAGCAGCTCACTCTTGAGCGAGGCTACGCGCTCGTTGAGATGCTGGGCACCGAGCGAACCACCAAAGACGAGCAGAAGCGTCGCATCCTCGGGCACGTCAAGTGCCTCGCGGCCGCGGGCGCGATCGCCCTCAATGACCGAGCGGCGCACCGGATTACCGGTCATGAGCACATGCTCGGGGTCGCCCCCGCGCTCAAAGACAGAGCGCGCAGCCGGCACCGAGATACACACGCGGGCGGCATGGGAGCTCATCATCTTATTGGCCAGGCCCGGAACAGAGTTCTGCTCGTGCAGCAGATACGGAACGCCCGCATCCTTGCACCAGCCCAGCAGCGGGACCTCGACGTAGGCACCAAAACCGATGGCAGCATCGGGCTTGACAACCTTTGAGAAATGGCTGGCGAGCGAGCGCTTGGCCTTATTGACGCGCCACAGCGAGCTCAGCGCGGTCCAAGGACGGGAGCGGTCGAAGCCCGTGACCGTGATAGGTATAAAATCGAACCCGGCCTCGGGAACCAAACGACCCTCGAGCTTGTGCGACTGGCCCACGAACACAACATGATGTCCGCGGTCGTGCAACTCCTCAGCCAAGGCAAGCGCAGGGTTGATATGTCCCGCCGTGCCGCCGGCTGCGATAGCAACGGTCATCTTATCGGTCATGAAAATCCCTTCGTACGCGCGGTCCCTGATCGTCGGTGCGCAGACGCGCCGATGGGTCCGAATTCAAATTGATTCGATTATATCCGCCGCCCGAGCTTCGGGGGTTCGGGCGTTGGGGACGCCCCTGCGGAGCCGTTCGCGGGCGCGGACGAGCCGACGGCTCGGACGCAGAGCCATCCAAGACGGTAAAACCGTTGCGCGAAGGGCGATCGCCGCGCACATGGGGCACGCCGGCGGTGCTCTCGTCCATAACGGCAAAGCTCTCGCGGCGACGGTCGTACTCATCACGACGGGCGCTCTCGTGCGAGACGCGCAAGATCAGCCCCGCAAGCATAAGCGATACGATAATCGACGAACCGCCGTAGCTGATAAACGGCAGCGGCTTACCCGTCATGGGAAACACGTTGAGGATGCCCAGCGCATTGATCAAAAACTGTACCGCGAGAATGACTGCGGAACCCGATGCCATGAGCGCTCCGCGACGGTCCGCAGCCTGTTCGGCAATGCGAAACGCTGAGTAAATCAGCATCGCAAAGACCAGGAAGAGCAGCGCGGTCCCGACAAAACCGACCTCCTCGCCGATAATGGCCAGAATATAGTCGTTGTGTGCCTCGGGCAGATACGAATACTTCATGGTGGAGTTACCGATGCCACGGCCGAACAAGCCGCCCGAAGCAAACGCCATGATGGCAAGCGTTGCCTGATAGCCATCGCCATACTCGTCGGCCCAAGGGTTCAGGGCAACCTGAACACGCACCATGCGGTACGGCTCTGCAACAAGCGCAAACACACTCATGACAATGACGAGAATGATCACGCCGATGATAAACTTGGGGTCTAGGCCCGCAAATAACGCCATACACATGAGGGTCAGTGAGATGATCAAGACGGTGCCATAATCGGGCTGGATAAAGATCAAAAAGAGCGAAATGCCCAAGTAGACGACCATCTTACGAAGGAACTCGTTGATGTTGCCACCGGGCGAAAAGAAACGGTCGAGTATGATGGCCGAATACGCGATGGCAAACGGCTTTAAAAACTCAGAAGGCTGGAACTGAATACCGGCGATGTTGAGCCAGCGCGTGGCGCCACGGCTGCCACTGCCGACAAGAAATACCGCAAACAGCAAGAGAATCATGCCGATAAGGAAGATCCTAAGTACATTTTCCCCAAACCAGCTGTCCGGCAAGACGTGAACGATCGCAACCATGGCAAGCACGCCAACTCCGGCAAAGGTAGCCTGTCGAACCAGGAAAAACGTCGCCGAGCCGTTCTCGTGCAATGCCTCGACCGATGACGCCGAGTACACCATCAGCAGACCAAAGCACACTAAAGTAAACAGGCACGCCATGAATATCAAACGAGGGCGCATGATGCGGGCGGGGACGCCGGCAATATAGCGTTCGCTGAGCGTCTGCCCGCCGCGACCGGAACGCGGCGTACTGCGTTGCGAGGAAGCACGGTCCGAGTCGGGCCTCCTCATACCTTGTCGGGGGCTCTCCTCTCTCACCGGCGGCCCCTATTCCATTTGCGATTTCGCTGCGGCGGCAAGCTGGGCCACGTAGTCCTTAAACACGCGGCCGCGCTCCTCGTAGCCCGAGAACTCATCGAACGAAGAACAGGCGGGAGAAAGCAGGATCACGTCGCCTCGGCTCGACAGCGAACGGGCAACGTCGACGGCGTCGCGCAGGTCGTCTGCCTGAGCGATATCAACATCACCATCGACATCGGCCTCGTCCATAGCGGCGGTAAAGCGCTCGCGCGCATCGCCAAAGCAGACGACCGATCGCACGTTGTCCATGACAACGCGGGCGAAGGACTCGAGTGGCGTGCCCTTATCGTGACCACCGAGCAGCAAGATCACGTCGTCGTCGGGAAACGCCGTCAGGGCTTTTTCGACCGCATCGGTGTTCGTTGCCTTGGAATCGTTGACGTAGCGCACGCCATCGATCTCGCCACAGGGCTCAACGCGGTGCTCCAGCGGCTGGAATGAGGCCAGGCCGCGACACACACCGTCGACATCGGCACCGACGGCCAGGGCAGCCGTGGCAGCGCACAGGGCATTGATGACATTGTGATGTCCGGAGATTTTGAGCTCGGACGTGGCGATGAGCGGGGCCTCGACGCCCTTCAGGCGAATGACCATCTTGCCATCGCGCACAAATGCGGCGTCCTCGCCCGCAGGCTCGTCAAAGGCGACCTTGCAGATGCGACGACCCGGCGTGTAGACATACTCATCGAATTCATGGATACCGGCATCCTCGACGTCGATAACCACAAGGTCATCATCGACCATATTCTCGAAGAGCTTAATCTTGGCGAGCGCATAGTTCTTATGGCTCTTGTGCCAGCCCAGATGGTCGGGGGTGATGTTGAGCAGCACCGCCACACGGGGGTGAAGCTCCTGGGTCGTTGCGATCTGATAGCTCGAAAGCTCAGCTACAAACCACTCGTTATGCGCGCGGTCGTCGATTTCGTTCACCGGAGGCTCACCGATATTACCGACAGCAACGCTCGCCTCGCCCGCTGCCTTAAGCAGGTAGTCGGTCAGCGACGTGGTGGTCGTCTTGCCATTGGTGCCCGTAATGGCGATCCAATTTTGGGGAGACAGGCGGTAGGCAAACTCGGGCTCACCCATGATCTGGACAGCGTGATCGCGGCCAGCCTTAAAGAATGACGAGAACTCCGAGATGCCCGGACACGTCACGCATACATCAAACGCGCCCTCGACCTGCTCGGTTCCGTAGACAAACGATACCCCGCGCGCCTCGAGCGAGCGCGTGGCATCATTGGGCTCGGACGTGCCGCCACCGTACACGGTAACGGTACTCACGCGCTCGGGGTGCGCAAGCGCCCAGCGAGCGACATCAAGACCGGACTTACCCTGGCCCAAGACGAGCAGGCTAAAGGAATCTGCAAGAGGCATGAAAAACCACTATCCCAACTGGAAAAACAGGGCAAGGCCCAGAGCGCCAAAAGCGGCAGCGACAATCCAAAAACGGATGACGACCTTAGTCTCGGCCCATCCCTTCTTCTCGAAATGATGATGAATGGGCGCCATAAGGAAGACGCGCTTATGCGTAAAGTGGAAGTAGACGACCTGAATCATGACCGACAGGGTCTCGACGATAAACAGGCCGCCGATGATGAGCGAGACGACCTCGGTGTTGGTCATAATGGACGTGCAGGCAAAGGCCGCACCCAAGGCAAGAGAGCCGGTATCACCCATAAAGATGCTCGCCGGATAGCAGTTGAACCAAAGGAAGCCCAGGCAAGCACCAGCACATGCGGTACAGAAGATAGACAGGTTTACGTCACCGTGCAAAAACGCCATGGCAGCCATGGCAAGCATGGCAATCATGGAGGTGCCACCGGCAAGGCCGTCCAGGCCATCGGTCAGGTTCACGGCATTAGAAAGACCGGCGATCATCAACCAGCAAAAGACGATGTAGAGCCACGGAAAGGTAAGGCCACCAATGGTGGTCGAGAAGATACCGAGGTCAATCGTCAGACCGCCGGGAAAACGAATCTCGGGGGCAACGCCGCACCAGCTGACGGCAAGCACGGTAAACGTGACGCAGATGATGGTGAGACCGATCATCTTGGCGTGGGGCGTCAGGCCGAGCGAACGACCGTGCGTGACAGAGGTCAAATCGTCGATAAGGCCCAGAACGCCGGTTGCAAGCGTGGCAAGCAGCACGAGCACAAGCTCGGTGGTGAGCTTGCCCATCAAAAGGCACGTCAGCGAAACGGCTACGAGAATGACAACGCCGCCCATGGTGGGCGTGCCTTGCTTAATCAGGTGGCGTTTGGGTCCATCGGCGCGGACCTGCTGGCCGATACCCTCGACCTTAAGAAGCTTGATCCACCACGGCATGAGCAGCAGCGCAATGGCGGCGGCGATGCCAAGTCCCAAAAAGGCCTGGTATGTAGGATACGCGGGGTTCCCGAACATGGGCTAGCACACACCTTCCACAAAGCGGTCGAGCTCGACAAAGCGAGAGCCCTTGACCAGCACAACATCATGTTTCTCAAGTGCGCCGGCCATACGGTCGAGCACCTGCTGATAATCGGAGAACACCTGGATGCGGTCCTCGTCCATGCCCATCATGCGCGCGGCTTCGGCCATACGAGCGGCCAGCTCACCGCCCACGCACGCCAGCATATCGAGCTTCTTAGCCGCGGCATAGGCGCCCACCAGCTCATGCATGCGGGGGGCCTCGTCGCCCATTTCGCCCATCTCGCCCAGAATCGCCATTCGAGAGCCAGAACACGAAAGCGAGCACAGCAGGTCAAGGCCAGCAGCCATGGATTCGGCGCTGGCGTTATACGAGTCGTCGATAATGCGGGCACCGCTCTTGGCGTGTTTGATCTCCTGACGATGACCGGTAATCGCGATACCCCTAAAGGCAGCATCGATCTGCTCGGGGGTCACACCCAAACGATAGGCAACTGCGGCGGCCTTAACGGCATTGGGAACGGACTGGACGCCGGGAATGGCGAGCATGGTGTCAACGGACTCACCCATACCAAAGTCAAGCGTAAAGACCGGACGACCCTCATCATCAATGTGAATGCCGCGGGCGCAAACCTCATCAACATCCGAAACACCCGCCAGCATCACGTCGATACCCGCGGGCTCGGCAAACGTCTCACGAATGAACGGGGTGAAGTCGTCTTCGCCGCCCAAAACCAGCAACGGGAGAAGGTCGTCGGCGGCACACATGCCCCCAACAATCTCGGACTTAGCGCGGGCGATATTCTCGCGACTTCCCAGGATTCCAATATGAGAGGTGCCGATCTTGGTCACGATGGCAAGGTTGGGATTGGCGGACCGAGAAAGGCGCTCGATCTCGTGAAAATGGTTCATACCCATCTCGAGAACCAGCACCTCGGTGTCGGCAGGAGCGGCCAAAACCGTGAGCGGCATACCGATCAGATTGTTGAAATTACCCTTGGTGGCCCAAACGCGATAGCGCTTGGCAAGCACTGCCGCAAGGACATCCTTGGTCGTCGTCTTACCGATAGAGCCGGTAATGCCAACTACTAGGCAGCCAAGCTGCGTGCGATAGGCATGTGCCAGGCGCAGCAAAAATTCCTCGGGATCATCGGTGTGTAGGATGGCGCAGCCCTTACGCTGAGCCAGCGATACAAGCTCGGCATTGGGCTCGCGCGTCATCACAACAGCGCCGGCGCCCGATTCGATGGCGCGGGAAGCAAAATCGTTGCCGTCGACTTTTTCACCCGGAAAGGCAACAAAAATCGTGCCTTCCTCAACCTGGCGCGAGTCGATAACGCACCCACGGCATACCCGATCGGCTTCTCCCGTCACGGTCCGGGCCCCTGTTGCGGCCGCGAGGTTGTTGACGGCGATCTCTATCATTGCAGCTCCCCTGTAAACCTAATAATGCTATCGGCGTATTGTATCCCAGCGCCGCGCATGCGTGGTGCAGGGCATGTGAACACCCTCCAGATTAATCGACAGCCCTTTTCAGGATTGTAACCCCCTACTTGGTGCGTGGGATACCCAACACATCGAGCGCGTTAGCCATAATGACCTGGAACGGCACGGCGGCGGCATCCGAACCGCTCGGCGTTCCGTCGAGCGTGATATAGCACAAAACCTTGGGTGCTTGCGCCGGGGCAAACCCCATAAAGGACGACATATAGCTCGCTTTGAGGTAGCCGCCTTTTTCATCGGCGCGCTCGGCCGTACCGGTCTTACCCGCCACGTCGTAACCGTCGACGGCGCCCCCGACACCCGTGCCCTCGGAAACGACCGTCTGCATGCACGATGTCACCTGGGCGGCGGCATCCTCAGAAATCGCCTGCTCGCCCTCGCCCCAGTCCTTCTCCTCGCCTTTGCTGGATTTATAAAAGTGCGGCGTCATCATCACGCCGTCGTTGGCAATGCCACCCACGGCGCGCGCAATCTCGATCGGCGAGACAGACAGCGCTTGGCCAAAACTCATCGAGCCCAACGTGGCACCGTCATACTGGTCACGCTCCTTGACAATGCCAAGGCTCTCGCCGGGAAAATCGATGCCCGAACTGTGTCCAACGCCCCATTTGTCCACGTACGCGGCAAAATCGTCCGCGCCGATCTTATGCCCGACCAATACAAAGCCAACATTGGATGAGCGGCGCATCATCTCGCGCACATCCATGGTCATGGCGTAGTCACGCTTATCGGCATCGGTGACGGTATCGTCGCCGACCTTAATGCTCGCCGGCACCTCAAACGACGTACTCGAGCGCACGACGCCCAAGTCGAAACCCGCACCTGCAACGAGCGTCTTAAAGACCGAACCGGGTTCATACGCATCGGTGACCAAGCGCAAGTTCATATCCTCGGTCTTGGCGTTCTCCAAATTGGTCGGGTCGTAGGTCGGATACGAACAGGCGGCCAGAATCTCGCCGGTAGTAGGGTCTGTCACCAAAGCCGAACCGTTCTTGGCTTTGGTCTTCTCGACCGCCTCCGCCAGAGCGTCCTCTGCTGCACGCTGGATATTGACATCCAGCGTCGTCACGATGTCAACGCCATCGATGGCGGCAACCTTTTTATAGGCGCCACCCGCAATATAGCTATCGTCCCTCGCACGCTCTCGTACCAGCGTGCCGTTTGTTCCGGTCAGCAATTTGTCATATTGCTTTTCAAGGCCCGTTAGGCCCACGTTGTCAACGTTCACCACGCCTAGAACCTGCGAAGCCAGATTGCCGTATGGATACACCCGCTTCATCGCCTGCTCAAAGAGCACGCCGGGCAGATTTTTCTTCTTCAATGCCGCGGCATCGTCCTCGTCCACCTGGCGCTTGATATACACCCAGGTGCCGTCGGACTGAACCAGCTTGCGGCAAGTCTTCTTATCGATTCCAGTCGCCTTAACCAAGGCCGATACCGTTTTGTCGACATCCTCAATCAGCTGTGGATTCACGGCGACATTGCTGCACTCGACCGACGACGTCAGCACGTTGCCGTTTCGGTCGTAGATCGTGCCGCGTTTGGCGTAAAGCGTCTCCGCAAGCAGGCGTCGAGCATCGGCGCGCCCGCGCAACTCATCGGCATTTACGATCTGGTAGTCGGCAAGGCGGATGGCGCCCGCAGCCAGGCCCAAACCGATACAACCCATGACGACATTACGGCGAGGCAATGGCGTCCCCGTAAGCCATTCGGTCGAAGATCGTCTATTCGATCTGCTATTGCGTACTTGAGGGTCATCCGAGCCGCGAAGGCGCGACGTTGGGTCGTTGCCACGATTCGGCCCCAAGTTGTAAGATGACCGACCCGATCCTTGATAACCAGAACGTCCCCGCGAAGAGGGACGTCCCTGCCCGCGACTCCCGTCTGGACCGCGGCGATAATCATTTGTCATACTCAGCTACCGTCTTATTACTGGACAGCCGCAGCCGAGCTAGCGCCCGCGGCTGCATCCTGCGAAAAATCAAGTGTAACGCTCTCGCTGGGCTCCACCATGCCATAAGCGCCCGCAAGATCGCGAATGCGCGTATCGGCACCATAAACAGAGTGCATGACCTCAAGGTCAGAGCTCTCATCGGTCGCCTTCTCGAGCGTGCTGGTAAGCTCGGCGTTGCTGTTGAGCACCTGGGCCGTAACGCTTGCAAGCGCCACGCGGGCGACGCCAATCGTCATGAAGATAGCCGCAATGATGCAAAACGTTTTAAGAACGCTCATGAAAACCGGGCTTACCGCCTGGTTTGCCTGACGGCCCGCGCCCGTGTAGACATCAAAGCGCGGTGTGCGCTGCTCACGAGGAGCAGCGGGCGCCTGCGGTGCCTCGCGGTAGGCGGGCATGGCGTTCATATCATAGGCGAGTGCTGCGTTTGAGGTGTTGTAGCCCATGATATGCCGCCTCCCATCCCGAGTACGTTGGTAGTGTGTTTAAGCTTCGTTTATGGTGCGAGCGGGAGGTCCAATATCGCGCGCGTAACGCTACAAGCGCTCCGCCACGCGGATTTTGGCTGATCTCGCCCGAGGGTTGCGCGCAACCTCATCGGGTTGGGCAACCAAGGGTTTGCGGGTGATGACCTTGAGTATCGGCACGTTGCCGCACACGCACACCGGAATCTCCGGCGGACACGTGCACCCCTGGCTCATCTCCTTAAAGTGATTCTTTACGATACGGTCCTCGAGCGAGTGATACGAGATGACGCAGATGCGTCCGCCCGGGTTGAGCCACCTGGTGGCGGCGTCAAGTCCTCTCTCGAGCACATCGAGTTCATGATTGACCTCGATGCGAATGGCCTGGAAACTTTTCTTGGCCGGGTGTCCGCCATGCCGACGAGCGGCAGCCGGAATGCCAGCCTTGATGATCTCGACAAACTGACCGGTGGTTTCAATCGGTTCGGACTCGCGGCGACGCACGATCTCGCGTGCGATCTGCGAGGCGAACTTCTCTTCGCCATAGACGCGTAGAATCCGGGCGAGGTCGTGTTCGTTATAGGTGTTGATGACCTCAGCTGCGTTTAGGGTGTTGTTACCCGGATCCATCCGCATGTCCAATGGGGCATCTTCGTTATACGAAAAGCCCCTGCCAGGGATATCGAGTTGCGGTGACGAAACGCCCAAGTCGAACAGGAAGCCATCGACCCCGGGCACCTCGGCCGAGCAAAGCAGCTCGTCCAAGTCGCCAAAGTTGCCCTTCAGCAGCTGATGCGGGACACCGGGGACCTCGCGGTCCAGACGGGCACCAGCGGCCTCGAGGGCCATGTCGTCCTGATCGACGCCAAGCAAAAGACCCGTCTCCCCCACCTGCGCGGCCATCTTTACCGAATGACCGGCACCGCCAAGGGTGCAATCGCAGACGACAGATCCGCTCTTTAGCTGCAGCGACTCAAGCACTTCGCCGAGCATGACAGGTTCATGCCGATATTCTTGTGTCAAGATCCCACGCTCCATCCGTTACTCATGCCTTGCCCTTACGAGAAGAAGAGGTCCAGCAGAGCCTCATCGTCATCGTCCTCATCGGCCGTAGCACGGTCCCAAACCTCGAGGTGGTCGTAGTTGCCCACAACCGTGACCTCGCGGTCGAGCTTCGCCTGCTTGCGGAGAGACTCAGAAAGACCGATACGACCGGCGCTGTCCACATCCATCGAGGTGGTGCGCTTGTTGATCGCCCTCATGAGTTTCTGGTCGTTGATGTCACGCGGGTTAAAACCCTCGTGGCCCTCACGACCCGCGAAGAGTCCTTCGACCCACTTATCGAAGGCCTCGGCAGAGAACACGTACAGAGCATCGACATCCAGGGCTTTGAACACGCGAACATGCTCTCCAAGCTCCTCGCGAAGGGGTGCAGGCAGGGACAGACGACCTTTTGCATCGAGATTGCGCTCGTATGCACCCGTCATTCCCATGTGCGCCCTCCCCTCGGTTACTCAGATGGCACGTACGCGGGGAACCACCCCGCCTGTCGACGTCATTAATAATATGGGGAACTGCCCCATTTTTCAACATCTTTCCCCACACCTTCCCCCACAACACCCCACCACTCCACCCTCTATATGCTGTAAAACACCCTCGTTCATATGTTCGAAAACACAATATGTTGTGTTTACAGCAAAGCCGAGATGCCATCTGTAGCAGCCCGGCTTTCAACCTCAACCTTCAAGTTGACCTTGAGGCGAATTTTGTGTCCCTTTACGCGCCGTTCACATCGCCCCCCCAAACTTCCCCACCAACGTCACACGCGACCCACCGGCGCATCGGCGCAAGACAAAAGATGGGGCGGACCCCAGATTGCCGATACGCGCACAAAACCGCGTCACGACAACCTGGGGTCCGTCCCCCATTAGTTGTAAATATGCAGGTCAAAGAGTCGCTAGCGATGCGCCAACGGATGAGCCGCCAGGTAGACCTCGGTCAGCTGCGTGCGGTCGACATGCGTGTAGACCTGTGTGGTCGAAATGTCGGCATGTCCCAAAATCTCCTGTAGCACGCGCAGGTCGGCACCGCCCGCAAGCATATGGGTCGCAAAGGAGTGACGCAAGGTATGAGGATGAAGTCCCACCAGTCCCACCTGACGCCCGTATCGCTCGCATATGACATGAACACTCTGACGCGACAGGCGACCACCGTTCTTATTTAAAAAGACTGCCGGCGTCTTTGACCCGCGGGCATGAGCGGCCAGGCGCCGACGCCCATCAGCAATATATTGAGCCATAGCCCGTGCGGCACTTCCCACGAGTGGGGCAAGCCGCTCCTTCGAGCCCTTGCCGCGCACCAGCACAAAGCCGTCGTCAAAATGGACGTCGCCCACATCGAGCCCCACCAACTCGCTCACGCGCAGGCCACATCCATAGAGCACTTCCAAAATGGCATGGTCCCGCAAACCCATCTCCCCTTCCGGGAAATCTTGGTCGAGGAGCGCCGAGACATCCCCTACCGAGAGATACTCCGGAAGGCGCTCCGCCTTTTTGGGCAGGCGCAGTGCAGCCGTCGGGTTTTGGGCGACGATCCCATCGCGAACCAAAAAGGCATGCAAACCTTTCACGGCCGCAACTGCACGCTCCACCGAGGCATCGGAGTAGCCCCCGTCGCGCCGATCACCGACAAAACCCTCTATTATCTGACGGTTCACGCCTTCAAAGGACTCAACACCGGCCCGCTGCAGGTAGGAACAGTAAGTCGTCAAGTCACGACGATATGCCGCGATCGTATTGCGCGCCAAGCCTCGCTCGACCGCAAGGTAATCAAGATACTCCCCCGCCACCGTATCGAGCAACGAGGGAGTATCTTCGGTATGTCTTTCGTTCGCTGGCACCCTTAGTCCGTCGCGAGGTTCATGGGCGTCACCTGCAGGCGATCGATACCCTCGTGCTGGCCAATCGAAGCGCGCACGAACTCGCGGAACAGAGGCTGCGGCTTGGTCGGACGGCTCTTAAACTCGGGGTGGGCCTGGGTGGCCACATACCACGGATGCACGTCACGCGGCAGCTCGACCATCTCGACCAGACGCTCGTCAGGCGAAAGACCCGAGATAACCAAACCCGCGTCCTCGAGCTGGTCGCGGAAGGCATTGTTGAACTCAAAGCGATGACGGTGGCGTTCATAGACAAGCTCCTCGCCATAGGCCTCGCGCGCAAGGGTATCGGCGGCGAGCTTGCACGGATAGGCGCCCAGGCGCATGGTGCCGCCCTTCTCGGTCACGTCCTCCTGCGAGCTCATCAGGTCAATTACGCTAAACGGACCGTCCGGATCGAACTCGGAGGAGCTAGCGCCGGCAAGGCCGACCACGTTGCGGGCAAACTCGCACACGGCGACCTGCATGCCCAGACAAATGCCCAGATACGGAATCTTATGCTCGCGAGCAAACTCGGCAGCAAGAATCTTGCCCTCCAGGGCACGCTTGCCAAAGCCGCCGGGCACCAAAATGCCCGATGCGTCGCCTAACACCTCGGAGACGTTCTGCTCGTCGAGGCTCTCGCCGTCGACCAGCTGCACGTCCACATGACGATCATAGAAAACGCCTGCATGATGCAGGGCCTCGATAACCGACAGGTAGGCATCGGGGAGCTGGGTATACTTGCCCACAACGGCGATCTTGACCTTGTCGGCATGGTGGTTGGCATGATTCTGTTTGCGCAGGAACTCGTTCCACTCGCTCATGTCGCGCTCGCGCGGGTCCAAGCCCAGGCGCTCGCAAATGCGCAGGTCAAAGTCCTGCTCGGCGAGCAGCTGCGGCACATCGTAAATACTCGCGCAATCTTCGTTGGTAAAGACGCAGTCGGTATCGACGTCGCAGAAGCTTGCGATCTTGCCACGGATGGCATCGTCGATATGGTGATCAGAACGCAGCACAATGATGTCGGGCTGAATGCCAAAGCTGCGAAGCTCCTTGACCGAATGCTGCGTGGGCTTGGTCTTGACCTCGTGCGCGGCGGCGATATAGGGGACGAGCGACACGTGGATGTAGCAGACGTTCTCGGGACCGGCCTCTTTACGGTACTGGCGGATGGCCTCCACGAACGGCTGCGACTCGATATCGCCAATCGTGCCGCCCAGCTCGGTGATGACCACGTCGGAACCGGTCTGCTCCTCGATGCGGCGGAACTTATCCTTAATGGCGTTGGTGACGTGCGGAATCACCTGAACGGTGCCGCCTAAAAAGTCACCGCGACGCTCGCGGGCAATCAGGCTCTTGTAGATAGCGCCGGTCGTAAAGTTGGAATCACGGGTCAGATTCTCGTCAATAAAGCGCTCATAATGGCCCAGGTCCAGGTCGGACTCGTAGCCATCCTCGGTCACGAAGACCTCACCATGCTGAAACGGGCTCATGGTGCCGGGGTCGACGTTCAGATACGGGTCGGCCTTCTGCATCGTCACCTTGTAGCCGCGCGATTTGAGCAGACGGCCCAACGAGGCCGCGGTGATGCCCTTACCCAAGGACGAAACTACGCCGCCGGTTACAAACACATGCTTGGTCATATTGAATTACCTGCGCTTCCCGTAGAAGTTTTCCATTCACATCTTACGGGTCTTCATTGTAATACTCGAAAAGCAAGCCGCTCGCTATTTTTCACCCGCATGCCCGCATTTCTCCATCTCGAAACAAAACACCGCCCAAGTAGCTTTGGGCGGTGCAGGCTCGTCGAAACTGCCGTGTTGTTACCGATCGGCAGTCTCATCCTTCAACATATCTTGAACAAGCATGCCGGCACGAACACCCTTAAGGTACCACTCGCCTCGCCCGGTCAGGCATATGCCGTTTGCAAGCTGGCCGCCATCATCGTTATAACGAGAAACGACCTCGATAAGGCCATCAGAATCCAAACGGTCGATTGCAGCGCGGGCACGATACGGCGAAACCCCTACGCACTCGGAGAGTGTCTTGCGCGAGAAACCGTACGGCACACCGTTTCCCTTAGATTGCCGATCGATCTCCATCAGCACCAGCACCTCGACACGCTTCATATCGTTGACACTCGCACGACCCTTGCCCGCCATGGCAGCCTCCTCAAACCGAGCACGAGCATCAAAAGCACCGCGCATGACCGGCGCATCCCTCGATGGCCGGCAACATCCATCATGGGTAGCCCCGCAAAGGATGTATCCACTGAGGTAATTGTATACCGCGCAAATCGCTTTTGGGCAGGTAAACGGCCTAAATTTCGGCAAATTAAGCCCTAAATACCCCTAAGCGCCGCATCGGGTGCGCACTCCGATGCGGCGTCTCATCTCAATCTTAGCGATGGAAGAAACCGCGTCGCTCAAACTTGGGCTCACAGCACACGTTAATGCCCAGCTTGCGCAGCACCGTCTCGTCCGTAGGCGAGATAATCACGCTAAAGAAGGCATCGCAGCCGCGCAGTTGCTCAAGACCCGAAAGAACACGAGTAGCCGTCTCGCTCGTGGCCGAGGTGATAGAGAGCGCCATGAGCGTCTCGTCGGTGTGGAGACGCGGGTTTTTGCTGCCAAGGAAATGCGTCTTGAGCTTGCTGATAGGCTCAATCGCCTCATCGCTGATGACCTCGAGCTCAAGATCGACGCCCGAAACATGCTTAAGCGCGTTCATGATGAGCGAGCTCGCGGCACCCAGACGCGTTGAGGTCTTTCCGGTCACTACCGAACCGTCCGGCATCACCATGGCACCCACGGGACCGCCCGTCAGTTGCTCCCTGGTGAGAGCAGCCGAGCGTGCCGGCGAATAGTTCTTGTCGATGCCGGCTTTTTTCATAATGAGTTTGAGACGGTCGACCTGCTCATCGCCCACGCCAGTACGGCGCACGCTTTCAACCGCGGCAAAATAGCGGCGCACGATCTCCATCTTGGAGGCATCTCGGCATGCATCGTCATCGGTAATGGCAAAACCGACCATATTGACGCCCATGTCCGTAGGGCTCTGATAGGGGCTCTCGCCCAAGATCTTTTCCATCAGGGCGCGAACAACCGGGAACGCCTCAACGTCTCGGTTGTAGTTGACCGTGGTCTTGTTATATGCCTCAAGGTGGAACGAGTCGATGATGTTGGCGTCATCGAGGTCTGCCGTGGCAGCCTCATAGGCAATGTTCACCGGATGCGTAAGGGGGAGATTCCAGACCGGGAAGGTCTCGAACTTGGCATAGCCGGCAGCGGTGCCATGCTTGTGCTCGTGATACAGCTGCGACAGGCAGGTGGCGAGCTTACCCGAGCCAGGGCCGGGCGCCGTCACGACAACGAGCGGACGCGTGGTCTCGACAAACTCGTTCTTGCCGTAGCCTTCATCAGAAACGATCAGGTCAACATCGTGCGGATAGCCCTCGATGGGATAGTGCAGCTTGGCGGGAATGCCGAGCGCGTTTAGACGATTGCGGAAGACGTCGGCAGCGGGCTGACCGGCATACTGCGTGATGACCACGGCGGCAACGGCAAATCCGTTCCCGCGGAACAGATCGACCAGACGCAGGACGTCCTCGTCATAGGTAATGCCCAAGTCGCCACGGGCCTTGTTCTTCTCGATATGGTTCGCATTGATTGCGATGATGACCTCGACGTCGTCGGCAATGCTCTTGAGCATGCGGAACTTGCTGTCCGGTTCAAAACCCGGCAGCACGCGGCTCGCATGATAGTCATCGAACAGCTTGCCGCCAAACTCCAAATACAGCTTGCCGCCAAACTGCGAGATGCGCTCCTTAATGTGAGCAGCCTGCAGCTCGATATACTTCGCGTTGTCGAAACCCTGGCGCATGTATGGCTCCCGTCCCGTTTCCATTTAATGTCCTAGGCGATTATAGCGGAGCAGACCCTCCCCCACCGACGAGGCCGGGGGCCCCAAAATTGGGCGGGGGGGTTTTTTTTTACACTCTTATTGGGGGGGGGCTAAAAACACCCCCCCCC